>DFLL01000017.1:0-348 GCA_002375205.1 Caryophanales bacterium UBA3620 | reverse complement strand
ATCATATTTCTAATACAATGCAAAAGCTTGGAGTTAAAGGAAGAGCAGCGGCAGTTGTGGAACTTATTCGACTAGGAGAGATATCTTTATAGCATGTTATGCATGCTATTTTTCTTTACTTTTAGTCATTATTATGTAATAATTGTATTTGAGTGATGATGATGGAATATATTTTATTAATACCTAATAATATGAAAAAAGATATTATAAAAAAGGTGAGAGAAAAATATTATAATTATAATATTAAATTTATGTCATTAGAAGAATTCTCAAAAAAGGTTACTTTTGATTATGATATTAAAACTATATACTATTTAATGAAAAAATATAATATTAATTATGATACTA
>DFLL01000035.1 GCA_002375205.1 Caryophanales bacterium UBA3620 | reverse complement strand
CTGGAATTTACTATTTCAATTCACGCATATGTTTACTTTTTACTAATAATGGGGAGTTCTACTAGAAGGTTTCCGCGGATTAACAACAGTTAATCCGTTAGCGAAGCGGTTATTAATAAAAAAAAGAAAGACTTACTTATTTCTTTCTTGTACTTTAGAATTAATATCTAATATTAGCTTTGTAGGAGCTAGTTTACTAAAGATATGATTTATTTTCATATTATTTGGTACAATTATAAGTTTATCTTCAAGCATACCATTTATAGCTATTCTAGCAGCTTCTTCACTAGATATTGATGAAATATTAAATTTAACACCTGCTATATTATTAAAATTAGTATTTACTGGTCCTGGACAAAAGATAGATATTTTAACATTAGATTTATCTTTCTTTAATTCTTCATATATAGCTAAACTTAAACTTGTAATATAGTTTTTAGTAGCATAATAAGTAGCCATATATGGTCCTGGCATAAATCCCGCCATGGAACTTACATTTAATATTCTTCCATAATTTCTCTTAGTAAAGTCTTTTAAAAATAATTTAGTTAGGATATGATAAGCCTTGATATTTAAATTAATCATATCCATTTCTTTATCTAAACTTGTCTCAGTAAAATTACCAGCATCACCAAATCCAGCATTATTTATGATTATATCAATATTTTCTTCATTTACTTCTTTATATAATTTAATACACTCTTCTTCTTTTCGTAAATCATAACTATAAGTATGTACTTTATCATATCCTTTAAACTCTCTATCTAAATCTTTTTTATTTTGTGATACTAAATATAATTCATATCCTAGACTATTTAAGTATTTAGCCATGTCTCTTCCTATACCAGAAGATGCTCCTGTTACTAGTGCTTTCACTATATCATTCCTCTCATTTTAAAAAAAATAATCTTTGGTAAGACTATTTTTCTTCTAATTTATTTACTACTTCTTTAGCTACTTCGACAGCTTTTGTTTTTAGGTCTTTTGCTATTCCTTCAAGAACAGTATTTCCTTTATCTTTAGCTAAATTTACTAAGTCTTCTGTTTTATCTTTTAACTCTTCACCTTTCTTTTTAGCCGTTTTTAATACTTTTTCTTTATCTAAATCATCTAGTTCTTTTTTTATTTCTTCAACTTTCTTATTAAATTCTTCTTTGATATCTTCAATAGTTAATTTATCCACATTACCTATAAATTCATCAATTTTACATTTAATATCTTTTCTTAATTCTGTTCCCTTTTTTGGTGCAAATAATAGGGAAAAGGCTGCTCCTAAACCTGCCCCAAAAACAAATTTACCTAAACCACTCTTCTTACTCATTAATTTCATCCTTTCTCTTAAATATTTTATCTATTAGTGATGCAGCAACATCAACAATTTTATCTGTAACTGCAGTAAATTTTCCTGTAACCAATCCCACTATTTCAAATAATTTATCTAATGTACTTACTTTTTCAGTTATATTATCTACGACTTTTTCAATTTTATTCATTGTTATAATTAGCTTTATAGTTAATATTATTAAAGTCACAAGTAAAATAGCACCTAAAATGTATAAAATTACTGGTAAAACTTCTGCAATCGTCATTATTTTTCCTCCTCCTCATACATCGAATCTATTAAATTAAATATATCATTAGCATCTGTATCAAGTGGAATATCTTCATCATTAACTGCTTTTTCAGTACTTTCTAGTATTGATTCAATATTTTCTTCTGGCTCCGTTACTTTTTCAAATTCTTTAGTATCTTCCAATTGCTTATCTTCTTTTGTTTCTTTAACACTTTTTCTTTTTCTCTTTGGTGGTGCTACATCTTCAATAATCTTTTCTGGTAATTCTATTGGTTCTTCTTTAACTTCTATTTTTTCTGCTGATGATTCTTCATCATTATGATTAACAATTTTAATATCATCAATTACTTCTGTTTCCACTTTATCAGCATTTACAACTACTGGGGTTTCAACAGTCTTTTCTTTAACCGGTTCATAATCTACTCCAAAATCATAGTAGTTTTCTGCTGCTTCTTCGATAGTTACATCTTTCTTTGGTTCTTCAATTATATCTTCAAGTAAATTAATATCATCATCTAATACTTTTTGACCATTTTTCTTAATTATTTTTACTTCTTTATATAATTCACAGTTTTCGCATAGATTATTTCTTATATCATCAGTTAAAGTACCATATGCTTTATTTCTTACGGTTTCAAAGTCAACTTTTCTAGATGCTCTTGGTATTTCATACTTGCTTTCATCCTGAACTTTTACTTCATCTTTGGTATAATTTTTATCTAATACTCCATATACTGGTGATATGACAGGAGTTGGTTTAAACTTTTTAGGTTTTGGTTCTTCTTTCTTTGAATAAAGATCCGCTACTGTTGTTTTAGGTTTTTCTTCTTTTCTTTCATCTAAAACATTCTTATTACGAGGACTATAGACTACTTCATAATCTTCTTCCATATCAATTGGAAATGCAAAGCTATTACTTCTTGTCTTAACTGCTTCTCTATCGCTAACAACATTTTCTTCTTTTGGCATAATATTTACTTCTTTAGCCTTTTCTTCTTCCTCAATTTTATTTCTCATAAATGTTGGTAATTTAGCTGGTTCTTCTTTTTCTTCCTCTATTTCTATTTCTTTTGTTTCAAACTCTTCTTCTTCATCTGTAAATAAATCTTTTAATTTATCAAATAATTTCATGTTACATGCTCCTTTTTTAATAATCTGGCAAATCAGATAGATGCGTTTCATCATCAATAATATTTTCATTTAAATATTCAGTAAATCTACTTGTTGCATCTTCTGGTTTATTTATCTTGTACTCTTTTTCAGCACCAAGACTATAATCGTCTTCGAGTATTTTTTTTATTAAATTATCATTATAACTAATACTATCTAAAATAATCATACTATTTGTTAATACCTTATTTATTTCACTTTCTTTTACGTATGATTCAATTTTGCCATAATTATAAACAATCTTTATAAAGTATAAGTCATTATCTTCTTTGGTTACTTTGGCGTAGCCTACTTTATCACCATTGGTTATCTTACGATAATAATAACTATTAACACTATTTTCTTCATTAAAATTTAATAAATTTTTATAATAATAGCTCACTACATCTACATATAAATAAATATAATTATCTTCATATTTAAATTTTTGATTATAATCTTTATCATATGTTTTAGTTACTCCTAATGGGAGATAGTATTTATAACCCATTGCCATTGTATTTGGACTTGTCTTATTATTTATTACTTCATCTATAATTAAATCTTTATTATCTTCTTTATTTATTCTTATACATCCAGTACATAGTATTAGTAATAGTATTAGTATAAATATCTTTTTCATATCATACCTCTTCTACATTATAACAAAAAAAAAGGTGAATGGAAATAGTTTTTTCAATTTTTAATGAAAAACTTATTAATTATATTTATTATTTTTATCAAATTTCTACATATTTTTCATTATATTTTGATACGATGAATTAAAAAAGGAAACGAATGTCTCTAGTTTCCTTTAATAACCCACTATTTATTATCTTTTTAATGGGCTTCCATTTACCTTATTATTAGCAATATAATATTCTGCTCCTTTGCTTAAATTTGCAATTTGTTCTCCACATCTAGACACTTCATCCCATCTAATTTCATTCGGTCCTTTTTCTAATAGATAGTTTATATTTTGTAATTCCTGTAAAACCTGTCTTTTAATATCTCTCAATCTTGCATCATCAGCATATAAAATTGCTTTTCTTTGTTCATCTGTTAATGAATCAAAAGTATTCTCTTGTTCCATATTTTTCCTCCTTTATTTAAGTATATCATAAAATTATTATAATTAGTATTAATTATTCATATTTTTTATTTTTTATACTTTTATTATATTTCTTGTATTACAGTTATTATCATTGGTTTGTTACCTGTTTGTTCAATTAAATATTTAGATAATTCATCCCTTATCGTGTTCTTTATCTTGTTATATTCAACATATCTGGTATCTTTTGTATTCATTAAAATAATATCTGTAGATAATTTCTTTATTTCTTTTAATAATTCATATGAATCTTTAACATATATAAAGCCCCTTGTTAATATTTCTGGTCCTGATAATATTTCTTTAGTTTGTTTATTTAATGTTACAGATATTATCATTATACCATTATCTGATAGCATTTCACGATCTTTTAAAACTATATCTCCAATATCATCACCATTATCTCCATCTATTAAGATAGAACCAGATGGTACTTTATTAAATGTTTCTTTTAATTTACCACCTACAAATTCAACAACATCACCATTTTCTTTAACAATTATATTTTCTTTTGGAATACCTGCCTGCTCTGCTAGAGTAGCATTTTCTATCTCGCAGCGGTATTCTCCTCTTATTGGAAAATAATATTTAGGATTCATTAAATTAATCATAGTCATTAAGTCTTCCCTCGAAGCATGATGAGCTAAATATTTATTTGATGGTAATGTTACAACACCCGCTCCTGTTTTAGCTATTTCATCTAGTAAATGATAAAAAGTTTTTTCTCTATTTTCATAGATTGGTGTTGCTAAAAATATGATATCATCTTCATTTAATTTAATAAATTTATCGTATCCACCTACTATTCGCATGATATTATAGTATGGTTTATCTTTTTCATTAGCATTTAAAATAACTGCTTTTTTACTATTTAAATAAGATAAATCTCCTATTATATTAGGATTTATTGTTAAGTAATGATTTTGGGTAGCAGAATCAATGATATTTTTAAGTCTTTTACCCATGATTACTATTTTTCGATCTGTTTTTGCTACTTCATTAATTAACTCTTGAATACGATATAAATGTGAATCTAAGACATTAAAGATAATTCTACCTTCAGCAGTATTTAATGTTTCTCTTATTAGACCCGCTATTCGATGTTTTGGGGAAGTAAATCCTTCTTTTCCTGCATACATTGATTCAGTAAGTAGGCATAGTACATTTTGTTTACCGATGTAAGCAAGTTTTCCGATGTCGGTTTTATATGGTCCCTTCATTAACGGATCAATACAAAAGTCCGCTGCATAGAAGATTACCCCATCTTCTGTATAAACAGCATATCCAAAATTGTCTGGAGTTGAATGGGATAGATTTATAGGAAATATTTTTATATTATCTATCTCTATTGGTACATAAGCCTTTAATTCTTTAAAATTATTATATTTAATGTTACTTTCTTCGAATTCTTCTTTTAAGATATCTAAAGTATATTTAGATCCATATATTGGCACACCAAATATTTCTCCAATTATATCTGGTAAAGCACCAATATTTTCGTCATGACCATGTGTTAGAAAAATTCCTTTTATTCTTTTTTTATTTTCTTTTAAATATGTAATGTTTGGTATAATATAATCTATTCCTAAAGTCATTTCGTCAGCATATTTTAAGCCCGCTTCAAAGATAAATATGCCATCATTTATTTCGATTATAAACATATTTTTTCCATTTTCATCTAGTCCACCTAGTGAAAACATTTTTATTTTGCTCATTTTTTTCTCCTCTCTTTCAAAGTAAAAGACTGTAATAATTATATCAAAAAAGATGGAAAAGTGCAAATTAATATCATATATTTTATTATGAAGAAAATGTTTCGTGAATTAATTTTATAAAAGTTAATTTTCTACTTTACGATATTATTTGGAAATGTTATAATCAAGATAGAGGTGAATAGATGAAAAAAAAGAATAATAAAGGTGGTAAATTAATTTTAGTAGCAGGTATAATATCAATCATTATTGTTACTATATGTGCATTTGGTAAAAAGAATATTACTCATAAATATTATGAATATAATATTAATAAAAAGTATGCTAACATAGATGAAAACGAATACTATATTGAAGACAACTTTAATTATGTGGATAATTATAAGAATACAGGCATAAAAAATAGAAAAGAACTTATTGATTATATTTATTATACACTTAACTCAGGAATTGAAAAGTCAGAAAGATATATAGATGTGAGTTATATAAACTATTTAGATGATATACATAATCTTACTAAAGATAATGGCAAAATGTTTAAAGAGGAAGTATCTATTCTTAATAACTTTGTTCATCCATATAATAGTTCGGATAATATAAAAATATCTTATGGTGGTGAATATGTATTTGGTATATCCATTAATAAGGTTTATTCTAAAAAAGAAATTGAAGAAATCAACAAGGTTGTTGATAAGGTTATTAATGAAAAAACTAACAATAACATGCCTATTAGAGAAAAGATCAAAATCATACATGATTATATTATTGATAATACAGAATATGATAAACTAAAGAATAATGACATTAATGATGATACTTATAAATCCGAGACATCATATGGTGCCTTGATTGAAGGATTTGCTACTTGTAATGGCTACTCTGATGCTATGGCAATATTTTTGGATAAGCTTAATGTTATTAATTATAAAATAAGTAATGACGAACATATTTGGAATTTAGTTTACCTAGATGGTAAATGGTATCATTTAGATTTAACTTGGGATGATCCTATTAGTGATACTAATGTTAATAGAGATACTTATTTTTTAATTACTACTGATAAATTAGAAGAATTAAATGATGGTACTCATGAATTTGATAAAAAAATATATAGTGAAGCTGCGTAAAGTTTCACTATTTTTTTACAGAAATTTTATTATTTTTATTTACAAATAAAAATAATATGATATAATTATATTGTTCTTGTTTTTGGGGCGTTAGCTCAGTTGGTAGAGCAACTGACTCTTAATCAGTGGGTCTAGGGTTCGAATCCCTAACGCCCCACCATTTATGTTTTTTTAAAAATATCTTGTCAATATTACTTTGATATGATATAATGTTAAAGAAACGAAGAAAATGGGCTTGTAGCTCAGGTGGTTAGAGCGCACGCCTGATAAGCGTGAGGTCGATGGTTCAAGTCCATTCAGGCCCACCATTTTATGGCCAGTTGGTGAAGTGGCTTAACACACTGCCCTTTCACGGCAGCATTCATGGATTCGAATTCCATACTGGTCACCATTTGTTAGTTAAAGACTCTTGTGAGTCTTTTTTATTTTTCAAATATATTTGATATAAATATTCCTATTATCATTAATATTATTCCTATAAATATATTTAATATAGATGTCTGGTATTTAAAAGTGTCTATCATCATTACTACAATAGTAGACAATAATAATCCTAGTATTATGGAATATACTTTGTTGTGATATTTTTTAAATAAATAGTCAATTATTTTTACGACAATTAATAATCCTATTATAGTACCTATAATAAATGGTACTATTATTTTTAAATTAATTACAATATTAGAAATATTGGTGATATTTGATATTGATGATATAATTATTTTATACGTACCAATTGTCATTAATAGTGCTGTACTACTTACTCCTGGTACTACTGTTCCTATGGCTTCGAGTACTCCTGATAATATAAATACAATTATATCAGTAATATTTTCTTTTAAAATGTAATTATTATTTGCACCAAGTAATGATAAAGATAGAAAGATAATAAAAGATATTATTATTAAATAGTAGTCTTTTTTATTTATTTCTTTTGTGATAGATGGAATAGTACCTATTATTAATCCTACGAATAATAACATTGTTATTATATAATATTTATCTAATAAATAGCTAATTATTTTACTAAAGAAGATAATAGATATTATTATTCCTATACTAAGTGGTAATAAGTATTTGATACTATCTTTTTTATTATCTTTAAAGTTATTTATATAGTATATGCTTTTATCATATACTCCCATTGATATAGCAAGGATTGCTCCAGATACTCCAGGAATTATTTTACCGATACCAATAATAAAACCTTTTAAAATATTTATCATGGTCTTAGTTCCTTACATATACCACTTTGTGGTTCATAAAAGCAATGATTTTTATATTGTCCGGCAAAATCTTGATTCCACCAAGTATTTGCACACGTATCCTCTTTTTTACAAGCATAGAACCATAAAGCATTAGTGGCTGGGTGATAGTACTCTCCTTTTAAAACACGTTCAGCGAGATATAATTCACTATTAGTTGCATTACCATTAAATAAGGGACTTTTAGTTCCAGAAAATCCTCCAGGATTTTGAAAGACCATATCAGTAATTGTTCTTATATCTTTAAAAGTCAGACAACTACATATGATTCTATTTAAGCATACATTACCTACCATTAGCATACCAAGATTACCTTCGCCTTTAGCTTCTGCCCTCATAAGTCTTGCCAGTAAACCTTTTTCTTTATCATTACATTTAATTATCACGTATATCACCAATAAAGTATATGTTTTTTTATATAAAAATTGATACAAATAATTGTATCAATCTATTTATTCATTATCAGTTGTAAGTAAGTTTAATGCTTCTTGTAATTGATTATCTGTACTTCTACTTGGATTTTCAAAATATTCTTCAGATAATTCTACGATATTGGTTGGAGTTACTCCTACTTCATTGATAAAATTACCATCAGGAGTTAACCATTTTTGAGTAGTATATTTTATCATGCTGCCGTCTAATAATTTCTTAGTTTGTTGGACTGTTCCTTTACCATAACTATTAGTACCTACAACTAATCCTTTATAACTTTCTTTAATAGCGGATGCAAGTATTTCAGAAGCTGAAGCACTTTCTTTGTTGATTAGTACCGCTACTGGGTAAGTTCTCTTTTCTTTCGTAATATCCTTTTTCTTAACAGTACCAGAAGTATCTTCTAACTGATAGATAATACTTCCCTTATTTAAGAATAAGCTACATATATCAGTAACTGAAGATAGATATCCACCTGAATTAGATCTAACATCAATAATTAATCCAGTAATATCTTCTTTTTCTAATTCTTTTAATTTATTTTCAAATTGTTTATAAGTAGTACCTGCAAATAATGATATAGATATATAACCTATCTTCTTATCATTAGCCTCCAGTATTTCACCATTTACATATGGTATTTCAACTTTACTTAAGTTAATAGTAATATCTTTTTCTTCATCATTTCTTTTAATAGTTATTACTACTTTATCTTTACCACTATCTTTTATATAGTTAGATATATCAATACTATTTTTACCTTCGTAACTTTCTCCGTCTACTTTAAGGATAATATCTCCTACCTCTAGACCAGCTTTTTTAGCAGGACTATCTTCAAAGACAGAAACTACCACTATCGTACCATCTGTATAGGTAGCTACTGAACATCCTATTCCTTCATAACTACCATTAATTTTTTCATTGAAAGATTCGGTAGTATCAGTATCAGCATAACTAGTAAATGTGTCACCTACTCTTGATATCATACCTTCAACAGCACCTTCTACTAAAGAGTTCTTGTCTAGTTCTCCATAGTAGTTATCCACAATAGCATAATATGTATCGATTACTTTATCTAAATCATGAATAACTTTAAAGTAGTTTTTACCTACTAGTATACTAAATAAGCTAAAGCATAAGACTATTCCTATACAAAAAGAAAAAAGCATAATAATAATTACTTCCTTTAAATTAAAGCTTTCTTTATCTTTATTTCTTATTCTTTCTTTTAATTTATCAATAATATTAGATTTTTCCTCAACATTTATATTTTTCTTTATATTTTTTTTCTTTTCTTCTTTTTCTTCCTTTTTCATAACACTTCTCCCCTAGTTGTTTTATCTAAGCTTATATGGATCTAAACTTGTTCCAGTTCCAGATGCAATACTCTCATCTGCATTTAGATAAAGAACAGGCTTAACTTCACCTGATGAGTTTGCATTTATGTCATTATAAACAACATTTCCATTTGAATAATTAATTACAAATATTTTTTTTTCGTTATCATATGCACTGTCAAGAGTCAAAAGTTTACTATCTTGATTTTTTGGTAAGTTAAATATCCAATTACTATTGGCACAATTTATAATACTATCATAGTTACTTAATTCACCAGTGCAAATATTAAAATCGCTTGAGTAACCATAATCAGAAAGATGAATTAATCCAATTTTACCATTCCAAGTTTTAACTCCCAAATAATTTTGATATAATTTTTCTGAACTATAATAGTTATTTGAAAAATCCGCTGCTGGATTATGAGATGATCCCAAATCCCAATTTATGTCCGCAACCATGGTTTTAGATTGATCATTTATATTTACCATCCAATAATTACCATTATTTAGATAATCACTAAGAGAGGAATTTCCCCAATTGTTAGAGTTAGTATTATCCCAAGTTAAACTGTCTATTGTTTCTTGCCTCATTATTTTAATCATATTGTCAAATACACCAATTATTCGCCATTGTTCACATGTCTCGCTTGTTTGATTTGAATAATCGCTACAGTTAAATAATATATAGTTATTAGGACTAGCTCCATAGTAACGAATATTACCGGCATTTAAGTCTTTAGTAGTACCTCCTAGTCTATCATTCATTAAAGATACTGATGTTGCATAATTATAATCAATATTATTATTTTGTACAACTGTTTTATTAGCATTATTATATAGATTTGTTATATATGCAGCAGCAGATACTCCATAGTTAGTTGTTGGTGATACTGCTACGCCATTTATTACTAACTGTGATGTAAATGTTTTTCCTATTTGAGTATTAGGAGTATTTATATCTAACCATACTTTAATTGATACATCTATTGATTGTTGGGCTGCTAGTGATAAGTTTGTTTTTATTTTGCTATCTGTTAAAGCACTTAATGTTGTTACTTCATCATTATCTACTTTTATTTTGATATATTGTGGATCAAAGGTATTGGCTGTAGTAGATAATAATTGAATATCAAATTGATAATCGACATTACCATTATTTTTTACTGTGAAAATATATGGATCTTGAGCTATTCCTTGTTCATCAGACATAGGTAGAGTATTATCTAGTGATATTACATCTGATTTTGATATTGCTGTTATGGATAATATTCCTGTATTATAATTATTTCTTCTGGTACTTGTATCACTATGTGTAAATAATGCACTAGTAGAAGATAAAGTTATGACAATAGCAGTAACTGCTAATACTATTGATACTATTATTCCAAATAATACTTTCTTTCTTTTTTTCATATTATCACCTTTCTTTTATTCTTCTACATATACTTTTAATGTACCAATTAATGCACTATTCATATATTCATTTGTTATATTTTCATAACTTATCCATAATCCTATTTTTATATCTGTTTGTTCTAATGATTTTAATTTACCTTCATATAATAAATATGTATTATTATTAAGTTCTAATCCTTCATATCTTGATGAATCTTTTATATTATTATCTAAAGTTCCATTTATTTTATTACCATTTAGATAAATACTATAGTTTACATATTCATTAGGTAATCTTCTACTGGCTTTATGCTTAGCATAATTATCTGTTTCTTCTAGTACTATGATATAATTCATTTCTTTATTATTTTTATTATTTAATTCTAATGATTTTATATCAATAAAGTCTTTTATATTTACTTCTTTAGTTCCATCTACTATTTCAAAAATATTATCATCATATTTTATATGTTCACTTTTTTGTACTATTATATCTAAGTCTCCTTGAATTACTTCCGCATAACCATTATCATAATATATTATTTTTATATCATCATGAATTGTTTCTTCTTTAGTAGGATAATGTTTAGTACCATCTACAATTAAATAGTTATCTTCTTTTATTGTTCCATCAGAATAATATTTTTTACTTTCTTCTTTTATTGGAGCAGATACTCCACTTAAATTGGTATAAAATTCTTCAGGATTGCTTGTTAAATCGGTATTTCTAAGTAAAAACACCATATTATCTTTAGTTATTTCTACTGTTCCATCTGATAGATATAATAATTTTATTCCTAAATCGTTATTATCTTTTGATTCATATGATACATTATTTGCTTCTGCTTTACTTTTTATTGTACCATCTTCTTCAACACCATAATCATTATTTAGTGCTTTTACTTTTACATAGTTTCCATTATCATATTTTATTAAGGCTGTTTTATCTGAGTAAAAGATTATTTTTCCTAGTTCAAAAGTAACTTCTTTTACTTTTATTACAACTCCTTTATTTATTTCATTTGCTACTGATGAATCAAATAATTTAGATGCGTATGCTTCAGTTATTGGTACACCATTTAAAATACTTTTATTTTCTTCATCAAATGATACTAATACTCCACTTGTGTCATATTCTACTTTCTTTGATGAGCCTAAATTCTTACTTATAGCATATATTGTTATTATCGATATTATTAAAGCTAATAATAGAAATAAAACATACCATAACCATTTATTTCTCTTAAACAAGAGAAAAAAGGGTGAATGGTCTTTTCTCTCTTCTTCGACGGTTACATTTACTTCATCTTTTATTTCTTTTACATGAAATTTATTTGTCTTAGACATTTATATCACCCTCTTACTACTGTTTTAGTTTTCTTTTTTTTGCCCTTTGCGATATTCTTTCCTAATCTCATTATATCATAAGATAATATTATTAAAGCCGGTATTAATACAACAATTATTAATCCTCCTCTTGTAGCCAGTAATTCTTGTATATACCCTACTTTTGGTATTTTAAATATTACTTTACCAATTACATTAGAATCTTCTGCTAAAGTAAAATCTGGTGTGTTGTTTGCATCACCTTTAGTTTGATATGTATACTTGTTAGTAGTAGCATCATAATATTTATTAAGAATTCTATGTGTTACTATTATATTTGATATTCTAGAATCGGATGGTACAAAAGTTATGATATCTCCTACTTTTAAGTCTTTTCCTTCTATTTTCTTAGTTACTACTACATCTTGTGGAACTATTTCAGGTAACATTGATCCTGTTAGTACTACATAAGCATTATATTTAGGAGGGGTGAAATCTCCTTTAGCCGCTCTTATCTTAGTATCTGCTATATAGATAAGTAATGTTATACCTATTAGTATTAACCACATAAAAACAGCATAAGATATTACATTAATTATAAATCTTATAGGACTTATTTTTTCTTTTACTATTTTTACGTTATAATGCCTTACTCCAAAATAATTTTTGTCAATGTTATTATTATTAGTATTCATTGTCTCACTCCTATTTTTATCTAAGGTAATTATACATTAATTTTTGAAATATTACAATAAATTTACAATAAAAATTTGACAAAAGAACACTTGTTTGATATAATTCTATGTGCATGGGGTCGTTTTTGGCTTCGACGGAAATATTAGTGTTTAGCTAGCAAGACGCTTATTCTCCACGTAACGGGGATAAATTAAACATAACTGGAAACAGCTATAGAAGCGCTGTTGCATACGCTTAGTATAGCGGCAACAGGTTCCTCTAATTCTTTGTCTGTGAGAATTAATAGGGACTTATAAAGCAGACTATATTATGATTTATGTTTAGACTTCATAATGAATAACTATAAACTAGTAAGTAAATTTGATAGTAGATTGTCTATTTACTTATGAAACTAATAATCTACTAATCTTGTAGAGGGCTAAATAGCTTTATTTACGGACAGGGGTTCGAATCCCCTCGACTCCACCAGATTGATAGGAAACTCGAACTTTTCGAGTATAAAGCAAAACGACCTTGCAAAAAAGTCGTTTTTATGTTATTATGTATATAGATGAAGGAAACTTCATACAATATTAAAGGAACACTTAATAATCGCACGTTGAGTGTTGCCGTAAAATTTACGTTCCACCTAAATCATTGCTGAGTTAGGTGGATTTCTTTTATATTAGAACTATAAATAGCAGTAATAGTAAAAGGAAGATAATAATTACTAGAGATAGAATTAAAAAATCCTTCTTGTTCATTTTCTCGCTTCCCTTCTTTTCAAGAAGATTGGCTCCACCCAACTTATTAAATGTTCCTAAATCAATTATACCAAACTATTGTTCTGTAATCAATGTAAAATTGATTAAAATAATAAAAAAAACGAGCAATGCTCGTCAATGATATCTATTTCCAATAGACAAAACACACTTCTCTATTGGCAGAGCCAATAGGTATGTGCAAAGGGAATACTTCCTTTTGAAACCCTAAAACATAATTTGCAAGAACTTATCGTTCAAGCAAAATTATGTTTTTTTGAATTGCATTAAATTGCAATTATATATTTTCAAAACTTCATAATGAAAATATATTTATAAAAGTCTATCGCCACTTTCATTTGCTATCGTAAACGGAAACGTGCCACGACTTTTAAGTACCAATTCACTATTTAAAAAATGTTGGATATACATTAGGAATTTCAATTGTTGCTTTTCTACCATTATCTTTTACACAAGTAACTTTATAAAACTTTTTATGCGTGTTTTTAAAATTTTTGTCTAAAATTTTAGAAACATAAATTGGCTTGCCATGCATAACAGTGTCAAATGTAGTTTTTATTTCGTTTTTTTGATATAAATCAAACAAAGCAGTTATTATTTCATCATTTTGTGCCATTTCTGCAGCCACCATTTCTGCATAAACCTTGTTTTCCACAAATGTAGCAGATGGACCTGCTAATAAAGCCGTAAAAGATTTTGGAAACATACTACCTCTAAAATCTGGAGTAATCATCATATAGTATAATTCGTCTTTATTTTCTATTAAAACTGATAATGACGATTTTTTAATTACACCAGCCTTTCTAATAAAGTATACAAGAATTAAAATTACTATAATCCATATTATTAATGCAGACATAAAATTTATAGTTCCAATTCCTAATAATATAGCAGGTGTTATTAATCCTATAACTCCAACTATAATTGCTATTAGATACTCTTTTACTCCGTTAGTACCATTTTTTGTAGCATATTCATCATCATACTTATGAATTTTCATTTTTTCCCTACCTTTCTATATTTATTTTAACATATAAATAAATAATTTTAACAAAAATATTGTAAATTTGACAATTTTTTGTTCCAAAGCATTTAGTATATGATATAATTTTAGTAGTTAGTAAGTTATTACTACCTATTAAAGTTTGTAAGAAAAGTTATTCGACTTCTTCTTCACAGGCACCATTTTGTTATTAATTCCTTGGATTTCAAGGATTTTTATGTTTTGTGTTTCAAATTTTAAGTTCATGATATTTTGGAGGTTTTTATGGATATTAATAGTAAACAAGACTTATTAAATGAGTTAAGAGAATCATTTATTACTTTATATGATAAGTATAATAATGGCAACCGTAATGGTGCTTTAATTTTTATTGAAGAATTAGATGGTTATCTTAGAATAGGAATAGAATTAAATTTTGATCAAAGTCAAATTTCTTTTATGAATAGTGATTATTCTCTTATAGATATTCATTCTAATAATATAAATAGTACTAATGTAAGATTTATGGATGGAAAAATTAGAAGTCTAAAAGATATTGAAGAAGATTCTCCTGAATATTATTTTTTAACTGAAATGCTAGAAAAAATTAAAAAAGGGAAATCTAAATAATAATAAAAAGTTAATTTTGATATGTTGATACGTTTTATTATTTTTTATTTATAATGTTTATGAAAAGTATTTACAAATAAAAATATTTGTATTATTATTTAATAGGAGTAAAAAATTATGACGTATAGAAATAAGATTAAACAACTTAATTTTATAGATGCTGCTTATAATATGGGTGTTTATTTTCTTATTTCTGTTTTATTTATTGGAAAGTATATTTTTTAGATATACTTTCTTTTTTTATAGTTTTTTACTCAGAAGGAGGATAAAATGGAAAAGAAAAAAATGCTTTATGATGTTAATGAAGTACCACCTATAGGGAAATGGATTGTACTTGCTTTCCAGCATGTATTTGCTATGTTTGGTGCAACAATACTTGTTCCAATACTAGTTAATAGTGCTGCTGGCACTGAAGTACTTACTATTCCTGTAGCACTTGTTACATCAGGAATTGGTACACTTATTTATATATTGTGTACGAAAAAGAAATCACCCGTTTATTTGGGTAGTTCATTTGCTTTTATTACACCGATAGCAGCAGCATATTTAAAAGGTGGAATATCAGGAACAATGACTGGAGTAATGTGTGTAGGACTTATCTACATTATCGTTGCTATTATTATTAAATTTGTCGGTAAAGAATGGCTTGAAAAACTACTTCCCCCTATTGTTATTGGACCTATGATTATGATTATTGGACTAGGTTTAGCACCATCTGCTATTTCACAACTTGGATTATCGGGAGGAGAAATTGATTATAAGGTAGTTTTAGTAGGTTTTGTGTCATTTTTAGTTACCGCTATTGTGATGACTAGAGCTAAAGGCTTCTTTAAAATAATACCTTTCTTAGTTGGAATTATATCTGGTTATGTACTAGCAGCAATACTTGGTATGATTGATTTTAGTGAAGTATCTAAAGCTAGTTTCTTTAGTATACCAAAATTTATTATTCCTTTTAAAGATTATAGCATTAGTTTTACAGGTATTATTACTATTGCTCCTATTGCTCTTGTTACTTTGTGTGAACATATAGGAGACCATACTTCTCTATCTAATATTATTGGTAAAGATTTAATTAAAGATCCGGGATTAGATAGAACTTTAATGGGAGATGGTGTTGCTACTCTAGTTGCTGGTATTCTTGGAGGACCTGCTAATACGACATATGGTGAAAATACTTCAGTAGTTGGTATGACTAAAGTTGCTTCGGTTAAAGTAATAGGTCTTGCTGCTGTTATATCAATAATAATTGGTTTCTTAGGTAAATTTACTGCTATTGCTAAGACAATACCTAATGCAGTACTAGGAGGAGTATCCCTACTTCTATATGGTTTTATTGCTGTAAATGGTTTAAAGGTATTAATTAAGAATCAAGTGAATTTTGAAAAAAATAAAAATGTAATAGTAGCTTCATCAATGTTGGTACTTGGTTTAGGAGGGGCGGCTATTAGTATAGTAAAAGGAGACTTTTCTCTTACAATATCGGGTATGAGTCTTGCTTCAATAGTGGGTATTCTACTTAATTTATTTATTAAAGAAAGAGAATAATACCAATTATATTTATTAAAGAACTGAATAAAAGTTAATTATTCAGTTCTTTTTTATTTAGGCCATAAAAAAATTTAAATCAGCAATTCTATTATTTTCTAGTTTTCTTATAACTATATTTTTTCTAAATCATTATAAGATTCATAATTAAAGATTACTTTCTCAACTTTGAAATTATTAACTAAATTAATATCTTCTACCCTATAATCGTAATCTTCATCTGATAATTGTCAAATAGTGAGTCATTTAAATCCATAGTATATAAAAAAGAAGGCAACACACGTCTTCTATTCAAATTTTTATCTTTGTCTTGGTTTATCGAATTCGTTTGGTTTTTTCAAAGGGATTACAGCAACAAATTTGTTACCACTTTTTTCAACTCTAGGCTTTCCATTCAACAACCATCCATTTTCAATAACATGAAATTGATAAACAGCTTCAATTTTCTTTTTGGCTTCTTCTTCAGTATCATATAGTGTAGATCTAAATTCTTCTATCCAATTTCCATCTTGATCTTTATATCCCATAATTATATCCTCCTTATACATATATTTTAGCATTTTTATTGTATAATTGCAATAATCTTCGGAGTATTTATAATTATGCACATTTTTTTCTAGTTTTCCTATGTTTTTATCAAGCATTGATAATCCTTCAGACAAACACATTACTTTTCATAATATGGATGCATTATTAATATTCAAGAATTAAATTATCTAGTAATTATTTTATGAATAAATGGATAATTATTACAAAAAATAATATTGGTGAAAATATGATTACTAATTATGAAATAAAAAGTGTTGATAATGAAGATGTATTATTTTTATATTTCGATATTGATTGTGAGTTTGCTAAAGGTAATTTCAAAGATAAATATAATAATATTCAGGAATATATTAAAAAGTTTATTGAAGATAATAAAATAGCTTTTGCAGGTACCACCGCTGTTTTAGTCATAGGTGGTTCAATACTTGGTAATATTATTTTAAATAAGGATTATAATAGCGATAAATATAATACGTATGCATATAAAGATAAATATCAAGAGATTATTTCTAGCATTCCATCGGTAGTTAATATAGAAGATATTATTAAAAATGATGAAGTAGTTAATACTACTGAAGACAATGTTGATATTGAGGTTACTAATGTTGAAGATGTTAGTGTAGATATAGATAATGATATTACTTCTAGTGATGTTATTAATAATAGTAATAATACGGTAACTAGTAATGTTATAAATAATAATGTAAACCAAAGTGTAAATGTTATAGAAGATAATACTAATACTCAGGTTATAGAAGAAAAAACTATTGAAGATATTAGGGAAAATTATGCTTATTTAAAAGAGAACAATAATGACAAAGAAAAAGACGATTTTGATATTAGCATGTAGTCGTCTTTTTTAAATATTATAAAAAAAGTAAAATTGAAATATCAGTTAATAAAACTGCAAGTCCACATATAAATATAAGCCAAAACATTGATTTACGATTACAATATCTTAATACATAAGCAAGTTTTGGATTATTTGGATCATAAAAAACATCAACTTCTGAATCTTTTGGATAAAGTTTTTCCATCGGATTTTTATGTATGCTAATTATTGAATTGACATTATACTTAACTAATAATCTTTGTTTTTCATCTTCAGAAAATTCCATATCACTTTCTGTTGTTAATGGAGAACTGGAAGTTCGTATTAAATATGATTTATATTCTGGACCTATTACCTTATATTCTTTTCCATTTATAGAATAACGAATTACAGGTAAAAACACACCACTATTTTCTCCACCGCGGCTTCCAAGAGTATATCCTTTAACAATTCCTTTAGTTTTACTTGTACATCTTTTTTCCTGTATTAAATATTTATAAAATGATTTAAACGCTAACAAGAACAAAACCAAACAACCAATAGTTAAAAAACTTCCAAAAATAATTTTTATTATCATTGTTTCTTCCATATTTTCCTCCTTTACTATAATAAGTATATCACTTAAATGATATTTTTAAAATATCTATAAAAAATTTTGGTTTATTATTTTAAAAAATGTAAAAATATGTTATTGCATTCCAATTGCTTAAACAAAAAACAAGTTTTTATCTGATTCAATAGAAAAAGTGGTAGAATTCCCCTTACCTCATAATAGTATAATATACTATTGATTATTTAATAATTCTTTTCTAGTATAGACCAATATACTATTTGTTATTGTTTTTCCTTTATCTGTCATGTAGTACTTAGATTTTCTAGGTACTTTTTTAATTATCCCATGTGCTCTTAGTTTTTTTAGTGTCCTAGTCATTTTATTAATATCCCTATTAGTTATTTTATCTTCAGAATAATATTCAATTCTAATATCTTTATTAGTATAACCATTTATTAAATATTTGCCATTTGATATTATTCCGAATAGCTTTAATGTTTCTCCATTTAATATGTTAAATCCTGAGTATTTCTTCTCTTTAACTGTTATAGATGATGATATCTTTTTTATATCCGAAATAGGTACTTTATTTTTGATATCTATTTCAGGTAGTGCATCTACAAATCTATTAGTTATATTCTTGATGATTTCAACATATCTATAGAGATTGCATATTCTTTTACCCATAGGAGCCCATTCATTTACTGTCTCTATTTTTTGATGGTCAATAACTTTCTCTTTTTCTTTCAATACTTTAAATTCTTTTGGATTATTTATTGTTACTTCAATTCTTAGATTATTTCCTTTGTCATACATTTTTATTTGATTTTCATTAATTTTAAATTTTATTCGGTAACCTTGATACCTGTTTCTTAGGTCAGAAGTAATCTCTCCTTTTGTAAAACAATGTAATCTCGAAATATTTCTACCAAAGAAAGAATAAATATCTTCACTACTAAATGTAAAATATGAATGAACATATTATATTTACTGAAGATGACGAATTATTTAATGAATATAGAGATTTAGTTAATGACAGAAAAGTTAGATTTAAGATAAAAGATATTCTAAAAGATCATTTGAATAATTTTATTACTAAATATAAAAATTTAAACATCAGAGACGTTGTAACTAAAAATGTTAATAAAGTTTTGAAATGCAAAGCTTTCTCTCTTGGTTATACTGAATACGAATGTTCTAACTTATAAATCCTACTATGGAAACTCTCATACCATTTAATGAAAATAAAACTATTAATTTATATAACTAATTTCCACCAATTGCTATTACATAAATTGTTTTTGTATTTTCATCTAAATATATACTTTTAATTGACGCAGTTTCATTATTTTTGGATTTTATTATATTATAGTTTGTTATTTTTTTCCAATTATAGTTCTTATTATTTGGATTAACTTTTATTTCAGGCTTATCTAATTCTTCAAATTCTGCTTGATTAATAAAAGTTTCATATGCATTTTTCTCTAATTCCGCTAAAATATCTATTTGATATATTGCTGGCCCTATACTTCTTTCACTATATAGATTTTCAGAATAATAATATATATTTTTACTTTCTGGGAAGTTGTTAAACAATTCATAAATCGTCTCTTTATTTGTTTTTATCTCTAATTTTCTTTTGTTTCCTCCTGAGCGACTCATTCCAGCTCCCAATGCTAATCCAATAATTATCAAAACCCCAATAATTGTTACTATAATTCTTTTATTCATCTTTCCCTCCAAATCTTTATTTAGCGATTAGCTTTAATTCACTATAGTTAATTGCCCTCATTTAATTCAAAATTTTTCTTTTTTTTCGACAGCACTAATTAATTCTTGCTCTGTTGGCATATGTAATTTATATTCAGAAGAGAATATTGTTTTATTATCTTCAGGTAAGGTATATTTTACAACTGTTTCATTTTTATTTGTTGATAGCAATATACCAACAGTTGGATTTTCATCAGCTTGTTCAATTTCTCTATCATAATAATTGACATACATTTGCATCCGCCATATATCCTGATGTGATACTTTTCCAATTTTTAAATCAATAAATACAAAGCATCTTAAAAATCTATTATAGAAAACTAAATCTGGGTAGAAATAGTCTTTTTCTAGTGTTAATCTTACTTGATTTCCAACATCACTAAATCCTTTTCCAAGTTCTAAATAATGAGACTAGTTTAATTGCGACAACACTGTTGTTGCAATTGGAAAACATATATAAGATTTTCTCTTTCTTCCTAGATTTATTTTAGAAAATCCTTTTCCAAATTCATCAGTTAATCTTTGTGATAACTTTTCAAGTACGCATCACCAAAACTTGCTCTTTCATCGCCTTATTGTATTTCCATAATTTCTTTTCCTATATTCCTATATAAATTAGGCATTTGAGTATTTACAGTTTGATATACTTTATTTCTACTATTTATAACTAAATCTTTAATATTATAAAAAATATTATTTATTTCATTATCGATTTTTATTAATTCATTACTCATTAATTTTCTCCAATTATAAAAAACATAATGAATGTACATTTTAATTCTATCATAAAATATAATATAATACAAGTAGATGTGAGAGAAAAGTGCAGCATTTATGTGAGAGAAAAGTGCAGCATTTACAATTATGCACATTTTATTATTTTCTTTTTCTAGTTTTCCTAGGCTTTTATCAAGCATTGATAATCCTTCAGACAAACACATTACTTTTCATAATATGGATGCATTATTAATATTCAAGAATTAAATTATCTAGTAATTATTTTATGAATAAATGGATAATTATTACAAAAAATAATATTGGTGAAAATATGATTACTAATTATGAAATAAGAAAAGTTAATGATGAAGAAGTATTATTTTTATACTTTGATATGGATAGTGAGTTTGCTAAAGGTAATTTCAAAGATAAATATAATAATATTCAGGAATATATTAAAAAGTTTATTGAAGATAATAAAATAGCTTTTGCAGGTACCACTTCTGTTTTAGTGATAGGTGGCTCAATACTTGGTAATGTTATTTTAAATAAGGATTATAATAGCGATAAATATAATACGTATGCATATAAAGATAGATATCAAGAGATTATTTCTGGCATTCCGTCAGAAGTTAATTTAGAAGATATTATTATTAATAATGCAGAAGTTATTAATACAGAAGATGATACTGATAGTACTACTATTAATATGATAGATACTAGTACGAATATGGATAATGAGGTTACTTCTAGTAATATTGTTAATAATAGTGATAATAATATATCTAGTGAGGTAATAAATAATAATGTAAATCAAAGTGTAAACCAAGGTGTAAATGTTATTGAAGATAATACTAATACTCAGCCTATTGAAGAACATACTATTGAAGAGCCTGAAGAAGTAGATAATAATACTTATATTACTATTCAAAGATCTAATGGGCAAATGGAAACGATTGAATTAGAAGAATATATTACGGGAGTGGTATCTTCGGAAATGCCAGCTTTATTTCATAGCGAAGCTTTAAAAGCACAAGCAATTATTGCAAGGACATATGCTTTAAAGGCTATGAGTAAAGGTAAATTATTAACAGATAGTAATAGTACACAGAACTATAAAGATGTTAATCAGTTAAGAGGTATGTGGGGAAGCAACTTTAATACTTACTATAATAAAGTAAAAGATGCTGTTTCTAGTACTAAAGGAATGTACTTAACATATAATGGTAGTTATATAGAGGCTGTTTATCATTCTACAAGTAATGGTAAGACAGAAAGCTCTATTTATGGTTGGGGTAATTATTATCCTTATTTGGTTAGTGTAGATAGTCAGTATGATAATTTAAACCCTTCTTTTTTAGTTAGCACTACTCTATCATATGATAAATTATCTTTATTATTAGAAATGGAAATAAATATTGATACTGAATTTAATATTCTTGATAAAACAGATGGAGATAGAGTCAAAACAATTATGGTTGGATATAAAACTTATACTGGTACTAATTTTAGAAATATTCTTGGTCTTAGATCAGCTGATTTTGATATTGAAAAAAAGGAAGATGGTATTACTTTTACAACAAGAGGATATGGTCATGGTGTTGGTATGAGTCAATATGGGGCCAATGGTATGGCTAAAAATGGTTATTCATACATTCAAATACTTAATCATTATTATCCTGGTACGGTGATAAGTAGTTTATAAAATTATTTAGAGAGTCTCCGATTAACTTAGAAATATTATTTATGTATTTATCAACATCTTTTGTGGATAAAAGATATGGTTTATAGTTTTTATTATTATTAGAGAATTTTACTTCAATAGCGGTAGGTACCCCTATTACAAGAATTGGAATGCCAATACTTTCTTTATCTAGTTTTGAGTTAATACTACTTATACCACTACCAGGATATAAACCTTTATTATTAATTTCTATCGTTTTATTTAGATAATTAATATTATCAGTTATATATGAGTCGATTAAGATAATAAGATCTGGTTTTATTTCTTTTGTAATACTAGATATTATTTTTTCTGTTAATATACCTGTTTCTCCATAAGCACCTGGTTCTAATGCTGATACTTTAATATATGGATTAATTCCTATATCATAATTTACTTTAATATGTTTTAGCGTTTTTGGCCCAATACTATCCGAGGTATAATTATCATTTCCTATTCCAATAATTAAAAGATGTTTAATATTTATTTCTTTAGTAAAATTAATTAGTTCATTTTTTAATATATCTTTTAATTTTTTACTAGTGGTATTAAATATTATTGTTTTATGAGTATAATTATTTTGGAAATGCTCTACTACTTCTATATTATTAGTTAATTTTATCTTCTTTTTACCAATTATTAAATCAGTATGATATGGATATATATTATATTTTTTCATAATAATCCTTTCTATATTTATTATTTCTTTAAAGTGTAAAATTATTATTTTTTTATTTATTTCTACCATCTTGTATGTTAAAATGATATTGGAGGTTATAAATGAAATACGATGTTGTAATAGTAGGAGCAGGTCCTGCGGGATTATTTACGGCCTATGAATTGATTACAAAGAATAATAAATTTAAATTAGAAAATGATAATATCTACTTTATTGGCGATGGTGCTGGTAAAGCAGGTAATATTGTTACTGCTGCGGCGACTGGTATTGTAGCTGCGAGAGATATTATTGATAGATATAATTAATTGTTAAGTATAATAAAAAACGATATTGCCTTTAATTTTCTAAATATCGTTTTTTTACTTTTAAAATTCTTTATCTCTTGATGTTTTTTGGTTTATCATCAGCAAAATAGTATCCTTTTCTTACCATATAATCATAATAAACTGAATATAATGTCATATTATCTTCACGTGGAATTACATCATGTTCATCCCCTGCATCGATAACAAAAAATTTACCACGAACTCGCGCCTCTATCTGTAACTTAGGTTCCATGACTCTTTCAATTCCAAATATTGTTGTACGCATATCGTAGGTATATTCTGGACCTAATTCTTTATCGTATTTATTGTATAGTTCTGAGGCATCATTAATATCATAGATTTTTGTTAAAATTTTTCTTTCATCTATATGATAATACTCACGAAATTCACCATTTTCATTAACACATCCTTTTATGATTCTTGTTTCTCCATATTCATTAGCGCTAATATCAAAGCGCATATGGAAATCTCTCCTATTAACGATGTCGGACATTTTTTCTTTTTTCTTTAGTTCAAAGCTAATTGATCCTCTAGAATAGTAAAGGCAATAATTATATTTTTGATTATTTAATTGCCCATCTGATGGAGTATAATACAAAAACAAATCCCCATTTTTATTATAACAAGAAAAACTCATATTACTAATATTCTTTGATAAAAAACTTTTAAGATCATCACTAAATGTTATAGCATCTCTTTCAGAGTCAGCACTAAAACCTCTTACAATTTCTTCATAACTTTTTTCAAAATCCATTATTATGTCCCTCCATACATATATATTAAACAACATTTTTTGTTATTTTTCAATAAAATTAACGAACTTTTTTACTTTTACTCTTTAATAAATAAGTCTTTAATATTCTTAGATGGCATTAATACATGGACATCATGATCTATTCTAATAGTGTATTCACCAGATAAATCGTCAAGTGATTCTCCATCGACACATAAAGGCTTCTTTATTGGAGTATTAAATTTAATTTTAAAATTATCTGTTTTATAAAAATAAAATCCAGGAATTTTACTTGCATCATATTTGGCAAAAAAGTATAATGTTTTGATGATATCACTTAGATGAGTAATATTACACATTAGTATTTCGAATTTATCATCGTTTAATTTTATATCTTTATAGAAATTATTAATACCCGCTACTCTATTGGCATTAGTTATTAAAGCAAAAGAAAATAGTCCGCGATATTCATTATTATCAATAGTATACGTTATGTCATATAATTTTACTTTTCTAAAGAAATCTTTTACCCCTTCTTTGATATAAGCAAGATGACCTAGTCTCTTTTTTAATTTTCTTGGTGTTTCATAAGGAATCGTCATAAATTTACCAAATCCTGCGGAATAAACAAAGGGTTTACCGTTAATGGTACACATATCTATTCTTTTTATTTTACCATTTAAGGCTAATTTTAAATTAGATATTATATTCTTTCCATATCCCCACATAGCTCCGATATCATTAGTAGTACCTGATGGTAAATGACATAGTACAAGTCTATCTTTCCTCATAAAATTACCAGTCATTACTTCATTAAAAGTTCCATCTCCTCCTATTGATATTACAAGATTATATTGGTCACATGTACTTACTATTTCTGTAGCATGTGACTTATATTCTGTTTCTTTGATATCTACTTGATATTTATAATCTTCAAGTACTTTTTTTATTTTAGGTAAAGTTTCTTCTTTGTTATATTTTCCTGAATTTGGATTATATATTACTAAACATGTTTTCATGTAATCACCAACTATATTTTAACATATGATTATGAAAAAAGGAATATGTTTATTCCTTTGTTTCATTTTCCTTCTTTTCTTTTACTTCTTTAGTAGGTTTCTTTTTAGTAGTTGAAATATTATAGTAATCTCTTACTTTCTCTTCTATTTCATCTTCAATCTTTTTATTTTCTTTTAAGAAGATTTTAGCATTTTCTTTACCTTGGCCTATTTTTTCTCCTTTATAGGCATACCAAGCACCTGATTTTTCGACGATAGAGGCATCCGCTGCTAAATCTAGAAGTTCTCCTTCTTTAGATACTCCTTCACCATACATTATTTCAACGGTAGCTGTTTTAAATGGAGGAGCCACTTTATTTTTAACTACTTTAATAGTAGTTTTATTTCCAATAACATCAGATCCTACTTTTAATTGTTCTCCTCTTCTAATGTCCAATCTTACTGAAGAATAATACTTTAAGGCTTTTCCACCTGGGGTTGTCTCAGGATTACCAAATAGTACTCCTACTTTTTCTCTTAATTGGTTAATAAATATTACAATTGTTTTTGTTTTATTTATTGAACCTGATAATTTTCTTAAAGCTTGACTCATTAATCTTGCTTGAAGTCCGACATGTGAGTCTCCCATTTCTCCATCTATTTCTGCTTGAGGTACTAGTGCTGCTACAGAGTCTATTACTATTATTGATACTGCTTCACTTTTTACTAGGGCATCACAAATTTCTAATGCTTGTTCTCCAGTATCTGGTTGTGATAATAATAGTTCATCAGTATTTACTCCTAAATTATGAGCATACACAGGATCCAGTGAATGCTCGGCATCAATAAATGCTGCTCTTCCACCATTCTTTTGTACTTCAGCAATTGCATGTAATGCAAATGTTGTTTTACCAGATGATTCTGGTCCATATATTTCTATTATTCTTCCTTTAGGGTAACCTCCTACTCCTAAAGCAATATCTAAACTTATACTTCCACTAGGAGATACTTCTACTTCTTTATGTTCTTGTTCTCCAAGTTTCATTATTGCTCCTTTTCCAAATTGTTTTTCAATATCTGCCAATACCTGGCTAAGTGCATCGTCTTTTTCGACTGTTTTTGCCATTATTTTCCTCTCCTTTTCATACACTTTCCTTAATTACATTTCAATTTTACAATACTTTTTTTATTATGTCAATACCTTTTCATACATTTGTTCGTATATTTTTATAAAATTAAAAGAATAGATTACTCTACTCTTCATTATTCTCTTTTTAATTGCTTTGTTTTTTTATGATCTTCTGTTGAAATTTGGCTTTCTCTTGAATAATATTCTCGCATCTCGTTAAGAAATATTTGAAGACCTTTTTCTGTATCAATATGATAATATTCTATATATTTATTTTCATCTGGTCTTTCTTCAAGTCTTTTGTCTGCTTCTTCATATTTTGCAACCCATTCTTCAGCACAATATTTTTTATTTATTTCTTCAATTTCTTGATCGAAAATCTCATCACGTGCCCAATCATTTGGCTTTTCATCAATGCATGCACCAGCAACTCTAATTTTATATTGGTTGCTTGGATATTTTTTATATATACTATTTGCTACTTCTAAAGGAATCTTTCCCTTAACAACAGCATAAAATGTTCCACCAAAATAATATTTAATATTATTAAAATCATAACATTTGGTCATTTTTCCACAATTATCTTTTATAGTACCATCGTCAAAATTAAATCCCGCATATTTTATTGTATTATTAAATTCTAATCTATCCATTCTAAACCTCCCTTGCAGTATATAATAATATAATATAACTCCTTTGTCAACTGGTTTTTGTAAATTAAAAGAATAGATTACTCTACTCTTAATATTATCTTTCTGTTAAATATGGTTTAGCCATCATATAGTATTTTATTCCTGTTATTACTGATAGAATGGCTGCTACGGCAAGTAAGAAGTCTGATACTCTTAGAGGTATTAATTCAAATGGTAAATTATAGAATAATGTTAATATTATGCCTACCATTAAAAGGGTTGTTTTTACTTTTGCTAAATATATTGCTCCAACTGCATGTCCTTTATTACCTATTACCATTTTTATTGAATCGACGACTATATCTCGCATAATGATAACTACTGCTACTGTTGTACTTACTTTTCCTTCACAGGCTAATATTATTAATACTGAATTTGTAAGTAATTTATCTGATATAGCATCAATCATTTTACCAAAATCTGTTACTATATTATACTTTCTTGCTACATAGCCATCAAAATAATCTGTAAGTGATGCTATTATGAATAGTAATCCTATTATTATATATTTTAAATCTATTACTATTTTCCCCCCTATTAAATATGTTGGAAAGTCAAAACCTATTTCATGAAAAGGAAATAGTAATATTGCAATTATAATAATAGACATTATTATTCTAGACATTGTAATTTTATTTGCTTTATTCATTTTTTATCTCCTTGTATTATAAGTAATATTATTAGATTTAAAATCGTCATGATTACTATTACTTATTATTATATATCCTACTATTACAAGTACTGCAACAGCAGCTAGTATAATTACTAACTTCGGTACTTTTAATTTATTTTTTTCTTCTTTTGTATATGGTGAAGCTACTTTATTTGAATTTTCTTGATCTTTTTTTGCTTCATTTATTAAGTTTACAGGTATCTTTGAAGTAATATCAAATAGATATTCATTAAACTCATCTAGTAATTTTTCTCCATCAAGTCCCAAGTATTTTGCATAATCTCTAATGAAATATTTTAAGTAAAAAACATCTTTGAAATCTTCCATTTTTCCTTCTTCAATACTTATAATTTGACTAGGACGCATTTTTAAGTCTTCTGCCACTTCATCAATAGATAAGCCATTTTCTTCCCTTTTAGTCTTTAATTTTATTCCAATATTTTTCATGATACTCCTTAATAATAATAAATCTTATAAGCCATGTTCTGTACCTATTACTAGGCGGTAAATATTTATCTATGACATATGTCATCCTTCCTCAGATTCATTTTTTCCTTGGATGGTTCCCCTACCATATTTTGGGTTTCTCGCTTGTGGGGTTTACCTCGTTTCATTCTATTTATTTCTAAATAGACTCGTCTCTGTGGCACTTTTATACATCTTTTACCATAGTTATCCTTAGGTATTAGATGAGCCGTCAGTTTTCTGCCTTAGGTTATTTTTTCCCTGAGCACAAACACTACTATCATCGCAGATAGTGCGAGCATGGACTTTCCTCTACACTTGAGTGCAGCATTTACCCAGATATATTATTCTTGTTCTTTTCCTAAAATTATTTTTTCTAGTTGTGAAATTCTTCTTAATAAATCAATATTTGTTATTTCTTTTTCTCCTATTTTAGCAGCTTCAATACTTGATTTCAAGTTTCTTACTTCATTTTTTAGATTCTTGTTTTCTTCAAGTAATTGTTTTCTTTCTTTATCATAGGCCCTTATAATATTATTGTATTCGTTATAATCTTTGATGATTACATCTAAGAACTTATCGACTTCTTGAAGACGATATCCTCTTGCATCAATTTTAAATTCTTTTTCTAAAATGTCTTGCATTGTAAGCGAAATTCTATCTTTCATACTAGTCACCTCTCATACAATAAAATTATCTCAAAAAATACTCTTTTTGTCAATTAAAAGAAAATTTCTTTTCTAGCAAATATAATTCTATCATAACTATACTAATTTGTCAAAAACTGAAGACAGTTCTCATTTCTGCCTTCTATATAAGCTACAACTCTATTACTTCTTGATTTTCTATTTTTACCATTTCTATTAAAATCTCTTTAGGTAGCACTATTCCAAGTTCACTTCTTGCACCATTCATATTAGTAAAGCTACTTATATCACCTGTATTTTGAGCTTCTAACAAAGCTATTTTTAATTGCTCTTCACCATATTTTGCCTTGGTATCATTACATACTTTTAATAGGGTTTCTTTTCCTATATCCAAAAGATATTCTTTAAAATTGTTATATGCTATTTTTTCTTTGATTATATCTCTAATACTTTTTTCTTCTGGTAAAAAATTATAATCTTCTTTTTTTAAGAAAGATAATAAATTTTTATGTAGTTCATCAACAGTATTGTTGATATCTGAATTATTATCGTATATTTCTAACATTATATCTAGTAATTGTCGTACTGCTTTTCTTTTTACATTTATTATTTCTTCTTCGGTAAATAAATGTTCTTTTTTGATATTCATTTTCTTTTGGTATTTTTGTAATTTTTCTATTGATAATTCATTATTAATAGTATCTTTTATTATATTTGATAGTTGAATAAAATCAATATATTTTTCATAACTATCTAATTCATATAATGTTATGATATATTCTTTCTTTTTCTTATTTAAAGATAGTATGTTATCTTCTATAAAGGTAGATAAACTGTTTATATTTACTTTATCATAAGAATCTATTTCTTTCATATATCTTTCAATTATTTTTGATAATACCATATCATATGATATTATTCCATCTATACCTATACTAATATTATTTATTTTTAATCTTGTTTTTATATAGTTAGATACTGTTTCTAGGTCTTCAGTATTTATGAAACTAATAGATATTACTTTATCATTATAGTAGTTTTGAATAGTATATAATGCTGGTATTTTTTTCTTATACATATATTCTATTATTTTAGAAGATACTTCACTTATTCTATTTTGTTCTAATGATAAATAGATTTTAATATTATTAGGCCTTTCTAATATTTTAGGAATATATTTATCATTATCAGGCAAATATATTCCCAAATAGTCTTGATATGGAATAATCTTTATACCTCTATTTTCATATTCTTTTTTATTTTGATAAAAGGTACTTTGGATATTAATTAGATTTATTTCTTTATTATTTTTATTTATATAATTATATATATTACTATAATTAGTATTTGAATTTGTTTTATATAATTCAGAAATACTATTTAATAATAATTCCATCTCAATATTATTATTCATCTTTAGAGTCCTCTAACTTTTTGTAGTAGTTATATCTATTTATTGCCCATTTTTTTTGTTCATTTAATAAAATATCCGCATTATCTTTATTTACTCTCTTTAGATTAATAAATCTATTTTCAGTCATTAGATAGTCTTCATATTTATCAAATTTTGGCTCTTTGGAATCGATTATTAATTTATTATTATCTGGATTATATCTAAATGTTAAGAAGTATCCACATTCAGTAGCAAGATATCCATTTGACTGAGAATCTTGCATACCTGTTTTTATTCCGTGTTCAATACATGGACAGTATGCTATTACTAAGGATGGGCCATTATGAAGTGATGCTTCTTTTAATACTTTTAGATATTGTTCTTTATTATATCCAATGTTAGTAGTGGCAACATATACATGAGGATAACACATGGCGATTCTGGCTAAATCTTTTTTATAATTGTCTTTACCATTTGATGTAAAGGAGGCTACCGATCCTATATTAGATGATTTTGATGATTGGCCTCCAGTATTTGAATATACTTCGGTATCTAAGACTAAGATATTGATATTTTCTTTTTTAGATAAGATATGATCTAATCCGTCATAACCGATATCATAGGCAAAGCCATCTCCTCCTACTACCCACATACTTTTTGGTAAGATATAGTCTTTCATTTCTAATAAGTATGGATGCTTTTTATAATCGATCTTTTCTTTTACTACTTTACATATATCATAGTTATCCATATTTTCTATCCATAATTTAAATGTTTTATTTCTAGGATATTCCATCATGTATTTCTTTACTTTATCTCTATTTAGATTTATACCTGTTAATATACCATAACCATATTCAGCATTATCTTCAAATAAGGAACTAGCCCATGGTATGGAATATGGAGTACTTGGCATGCTTCCTCCATATATTGAAGAACATCCTGTGGCATTAGCAACAACCAAATTATCATTAAATACTCTAGTTAAGTTTGTTAGATATGGTGTTTCTCCGCATCCAGCACATGCTCCTGAATACTCAAATTTTGGTTCTTTTAATGATATATTCTTAACAGTTAATACTTTACTTTCATATTTATCATTAACATTATGTTTAAGTAAATAATCAAAATCTTTATCTTTCTTTGTATTAGGCACCATTGTTAATGCTTTATTACCTAGTTTACCAGGACAAGTATTTACACATACGCCACATCCTGTACACTGCTCATAATTTATACCTATAGTAAATTCTTTATCTTTAGGTATAATCGATGGTATACTTGCTGTCTTATCATCTTTTTTATCTAGAAGAAATGGTCTTATTACACCATGCGGACAAGAAAAGGCACACTGGTTACACTGGATGCAATTTTCTGGTATCCACTTAGGTATATTTTCAGCAATATTTCTTTTTTCTTTGTTTGTAGTACCGGCATCAAAGATACCACCAGCATATTTTTCAAAAGCACTTACTGGTAGTGTATCACCTTTAAGTAGATTAATCGTTTCAACAAAGTTTAATTTTTTATTATCAGTATATTCTAAATTAACCCATTCCTTATCTACTTCTACTTCTTTTAAGTATTTTAAAGATTCATCAATTATTTTATTATTGATGTCAATTATCTTTTGGCCTTTAGAAGAGAATCTTATTTCGTTATTTTTTTTCATAATAGATATAGCTTTATCGATATTTAATAGATTCATTATTTTTAGTATGCATACTTCCATACATGTATTTATTTTATTCTTTAATCCTAAATTATTTGCTATACTATAGGCATCTATTATATATAGTTTTATTTGCTTTTCAGCAAGCAAATATTTTACTTTATTTGGTAAAGATATTTTTAATTTTTCAGCATCTAAATTAGTATTCAGGAATAAGACACCTTTATTTTTGATATTATCTAAGATATCATATTTGTACATATATGTATCTTTTGATATAACAATAAAGTCTGGATTTTCAATATAATAGGTACTTTTTATTTCATTATCAGAAAATCTTAAATGGCTTCTTGTTACTCCTCCTGATTTTTTGGAATCATACTGAAAATAACCTTGAACATTTTTAGGGGTTTGTTCTCCTAGTACTTTTAAGATATCTTTAGATGTTGATACCATTCCATCTGAACCGTATCCATATATTAGCATTTCATATGCATTATTATTTATTTTAAAATCTTTATCATAATCTAGACTTAGATTTGTTACATCATCATTTATACCAATTGTAAAATTATTTTTCTTTTCATGATTTAGATTATCATACACAGCTTTGATCATCGATGGAGTTGTATTTTTAGATGATAATCCATATCTTCCTCCGATTACTTTGATATTAGTATCTTTTAAGGCATTAACAACATCTAAATATAATGGTTCACCAGAAGATCCTGCTTCTTTTGTTCTATCTAAGACTGCAATATCTTTTACAGTACTAGGAATTACTTCAAGTAAGTGTTTAATACTAAATGGTCTAAATAGATGTACCTTAACAAGTCCTACTTTATAACCATTATTATTTAAGTAATCTATTGTTTCTTCGATGCATTCACATACAGAACCCATAGCTATAATTATTGATGTAGCATTTTTATCTCCATAATAATTAAATAGTTTATAATCTTTTTTTGTTATCCTATTTATTTTATTTAGATATTCCTCTACATTATTAATAGCATTTTCATAATTTTTATTTCTACTTTCAGTATGTTGAAAATAGATATCATCATTTTCGGCAGTACCCCTAGTATTTGGTTTTTCATTATTTAGTCTTCTATCTCTAAAGGATTGTAAAGCCTTTTTATCAATTAAGGTTTCTATCTTAGATAAATCTATTTCTTTAATTTTGTCTAATTCATGACTTGTTCTAAAGCCATCAAAGAAATGAATAAAAGGTAGTGATGATTTAATACTAGATAGATGGGCTAACATAGCCATATGATAGGCTTCTTCGACAGATGAAGATGATAACATGCATACGCCAGTAGCCCTAGCAGCATATATATCTTGATGATCTCCAAAGATACTTAGTGAATGCGTTGATAATGAACGTGCTGCGACATGGATTACTCCTGGAAGAAGTTCTCCAGCTAATTTGTATAGAGTTGGCACCATTAAAAGAAGTCCTTGACTAGCAGTAAAAGTACTTGATAGCATTCCACTTTGAAGAGCACCATGGACCATGGCTACTGCTCCTTTTTCAGACTCCATTTCTACTACTTTAACAGTATTACCAAAGAAATTCTTTTCTCCAACAGCACTCATCTTATCTATTTTTTCAGCCATAGGACTAGCGGGTGTTATAGGATATATACCTACTACTTCATTAAATTTATAAGCTACTTTTGATACTGCTTCATTAGCATCCATTACTTTATATTTATTCATCTTTATTCCTCTTTTCATCTATCTATATTACGATATAATTTTATCATAAATATTTATAAATAACAATATAAAGAAAAAATCTTTCATTGAAAGACTTTATTCTTTAATATCTATGAAAAATTAATTTCTACCTTTTGGCTTTCTATAATTCTTCGATTCATCAAGTGCTTCACGTCTATATTCAAGTGCTTGCATTTCCATATAGTATGCATCTTTAAGATGTTTATATGTTCCATGAATATATATTGCCCTGCAATTATTGTAATCACTTTCGTCAATGCCGCAGCCATTTCTTCTAAGAAAATCTGTCAACATTTCAATAAAAATTTTTACAGGGTAAGTATCAAGATAATTATTACATTCCAATTCAATGTTCGCATCGAATTCAATAGAATTTTGTTCACCTATTCTCCTATCAAGATAAAATATTTCATCAAATTTGATGTTATCTATATCTTCTTCGAGGCTTCCTTCTTTTTTTCCCATAGTAATACCCTTATAGTATCTTTCCAGGCACTTAGTTACAATTTTAGGATAAATATCAGAAATAAATTTTTCATATAAACTTAATGCTATTTCTAAATCTTGTGTTTCATTATATTCATCCTCTGCAACATGTTTATCATGTGATTGTTTTAATTCTCTTGCTTCCTTCAATATTCTTTTTTCTTTCTCATCAAAATTATATAATTCCATAATTCTCACCTCTAATTATAGAGTAACATAAATATACTAGATTGTAAATAGAAAATTATAAGAAATGTAAATCAATCCAAAGTACCATTTTCATTATTAGTAAGCTCTGCTTCATATAAGTTTTGATATTCTTTGGAATGTTTTAATAAATATTCATGATTACCTTCATCTATTATTTGACCATTATCTATAAGCATTATTTTATCGGCATTTATAACAGTAGATAATCTATGAGCTATTATTAATATTGTATACTCATTCTTCATATTTTCAATTGCCTTTTGTATTTTATCTTGTGTTTCATTGTCTAGAGCACTAGTAGCTTCATCAAATAGTATTATTTCTGTTTTTTGAACTAAAGCTCTTGCAATAGCAAGTCTTTGCTTTTGGCCACCAGATAAATTAACTCCACCTTCTCCTACTATCGTATCATAGCCATTTGGAAGTGATCTTACGAAATCATCTAAGCATGCCATTTTGCAGGCTTTTTTTATGTCATTATCTGTTAATCCTTCTTTTACTATTTTTAAATTATCCTTTATACTCATATTAAATATATACGGATTTTGGCTAATAACGGTAATATTTCCCCTAATTGAATCTTTATCCAACTCTTTTATATTAATTCCATCAATAGTTATTTCGCCATCGTTTATATTATACATTTTACATAGCAAGTTAAAAATAGTCGTTTTCCCTACTCCACTTTTACCTACAAATGCAATTGTTTGATTAGCATTTATTTTGAAACTTAAATTATCTAATACTTTCTTTTTATCATATGCAAATGTTACATTTTTAAATTCAAAATCTCCATTTATCTTATCTAAATGTAAAGTACCAAACTTTTCTTTTTTGAACTCATCACCGTATATAATATCATACACTCTATCGCAAGAAAGATTAAAGTCTTTAATATATTCTAATAGATTTCCCAATAAGGTAACTGAATATGATAACCTACTTGAATAATTATATAATATTAATGCAGTTGCAGATATTATTATTTTCTTTTCCATCAACAATATTAGTACTACTATTAAGATAAAATTTTTCAGATTACTTATGATATGTATTAATAGTCTATATATAAATGTCTTTTGTCGCATTCTTGTTCTTTTTCCGTTAGCATCATTTATTTTATTTGAAAGCTCATTAATAAAGCTATTTTCACTATTAAGCATTTTTATATCTCGAGTTCCTCGAACTAATTCGCCAATAAAACTTGATACTTTTTCTGCAGATTTTCGGTATATTCTATCATCTTCATTAAATTTGCTAGTTCTTTTTCTTTCAAGCAAATATAAAAGTATCAACATGATTACCATATACACAAATATTATTTTATTAATTATAAAAATAGCCACTAACACACCAACATACTCAATAATACCAGTAATCATATCGAGAAGAGAATTAAATACATCAGCCATTCTTGATGTATCATTAGTCATTCTCTGAATAAATAGGCCACTCCCGTTCTTATCTAAACTTTCATTTTCTAACTTTAATATGTTTTTCCCCAAATCTGTTTCTAGTTTTGATAATGTATTTTGGTATACTTTCATGGTAGTTCTTCTCGATATATATTCAATAAAATTATTTAATATTTCTACGAACAATATTACTGACGCTATATAGATTAGTCTAACATAATTATTTGATGTTAATTCAATTATTATTTTAGCACTTAGTATAGGCATAACTACATATAAAACAATGTGCATAATATTGCATAATAAAAATATTATAATTCTTTTTTTCTCATTTTTTGCATAATTCCATGCAAATTTTAAATTATTTATTAATTTCATACTACCACATCCTCTACGTTATTAATTGTAGCAAATATTAAGTAAAAAGTCCATCATAACATAACTGAAAAATATATTATCCATTTTATTTAATTATTATGCTCTTATATAAATAAAACTAAGAGAACCATTTCTAGTTCTCTTAAACATATTTATTTATCATTAGACTTTTGTTTAACTAATTTTCTTATGCCTTTTACAATTTCTTCAAGTTCTTCATGACTTTGTAATTGATATTCTTCCATAATAATTCTTACATTGTCTTCCATTTCAGGTAAAAATTGCAATTCTGTATAATAAGCATCTAATAACTCTTGTAATGATGCCTCAAATCGAAACTTCCCCCTATCAACATAACGGCCAATTTTATTTCTTCTAAGAAAATTATCAATCATATAACTATTATTTTGGAAAAAACCATAATCAAAGGCATAATATTCTGACGAAGTAAGAAGAGTTTTTTTTATTCTATCTTCACTTTTATGAAAAAGATTTTCTATATTAGAAGATATTATTTTTTTTATAATAATAGGATAAAAATCAATTATAAATCTTTGAAATACTGCAACATCCATCTCTATATTCATTATTTGTTTATATTCGTTTTCTGCATTGTTTTTTTGCTCTGCAATTTCTGAAATTCTTTTTTTCTTTAACTCTTCCTCTCGCCTTTGTTCCTCTTCTTTTTTTGCAATTTCTAATTGTTCACTAAGATAATAGTCAAAATTTTTTTCATCCATTTATCATTTCCCCCTGGTTATATACAATATCACAAACAGAGAGGACTGTCAATATTTTTTATCATATTTAATCAAAAAAAGAAGTTTATTTTTTTGCATCAAACTTCTTTCTTGATTCAGTATTTAAAATAAATTTTCTAAGTCTTATATTATTTGGTGTAATTTCGACTAATTCATCGCTATTTATATAGTCTAAGCAATATTCTAGTGATAATAATCTAGGTCTTTTAAGAACTACGGTATGATCAGAACCTGATGCTCTTGTATTAGTTAATTGTTTTCCTTTTACAACATTAACTGCTAAATCGTTTTCACGATTACATTCTCCGACGATCATTCCTTCATATACTTCAGTACCTGGTTCAATAAACATTACTCCTCTATCTTCTAATTGACCTAAAGCATAAGCTGTTGCTTTACCTGCTTCAGTTGCTACTAATACACCTAGTTTTCTTTCAGTAGAGTTAATGTCTTCAATTGGAAGATATTCTTTAAAGGTATGGTTTAATATTCCATATCCTTTAGTAAGAGTCATAAAGTCAGTGTTAAAGCCTATTAATCCACGAGATGGTATGATATAGTTTAGTCTAATTAAATTATTGACATTAGACATATTTTCCATCTTACCGCCGCGTAGTCCTAATGCTTCGATAACATTACCTACACATTCTTCTCCTACTTCGATTTGAACATCTTCATATGGTTCACATTTTACACCATCTATTTCTTTAATTATTACTTCTGGTTTTGATACTTGTAATTCGAATCCTTCTCTTCTTAAGTTTTCAATTAAAATAGATAAATGTAATTCACCTCTACCTGATACGATCCATGATTCATTACCTGATTCTTCAACTTTTAAACTTACGTCTTTTTGGGTCTCTTTAAATAGTCTTTCGCCTATTTTTCTAGCAGTTACTTCTTTTCCATCTTTTCCAACAAATGGACTATTATTTACCATGAAAGTCATTTTTAGGGTTGGTTCATCAATTCTAAGTATAGGAAGAGCTTCTTCTTTACCAATATTACATACTGTTTCTCCTACAGAGATGTCCATAAGACCTGCTATTGCAATAATATCTCCAGCATGAGCTTCAGTTATTTCTACTCTTTTTAATCCTTCAAAACCAAATAATTTTTGAATTCTAAACTGCTTAACACTTCCATCTAATCTTACGCAAGATACCATTTCATTTACTTTAATATGACCTCTTTTTACTCGACCGATTCCTATTCTTCCTACATATTCATTGTAGTCAAGTAGTGCTGGTTGAAACTGCAAACTTCCTTCTTCACTTACATTTGGTTCTGGTATTTCATCTATTATTAAATTAAAGATATCATCATAGCTTTCAGTTTGAGTACTTAAGTCAGGACTTAAACTAGCAGTACCATTTAAAGCAGATACATAGGCTACTTTAAAATCTAATTGTTCTTCACTAGCGCCAAGTTCTATAAACAAGTCAATTACTTCGTCTAATACTTTATCAACACGGGCTGTTGGTTTATCTACTTTATTAATTATAACGATTGGTTTAACTCCTGCTTCTAATGCTTTTTTAAGAACAAATCTGGTTTGAGGCATTGTTCCTTCATAAGCGTCCACTAGTAGCATTACACCATCAACCATATTCATGATTCTTTCTACTTCTCCACCAAAATCAGCATGACCAGGTGTGTCTAGGATATTAATTTTATAACCATTATAATTAATTGAAGTTGTTTTAGCTAGTATTGTTATTCCTCTTTCTCTTTCGATATCATTAGAGTCCATTACTCTTTCTGATACTTGTTCATTTTCTCTAAATGTTCCTGATTTTTTAAGTAGTTGATCCACTAGTGTTGTCTTACCATGGTCAACATGCGCTATGATAGCAATATTTCTCATCTTCATAAATTACACCTCTTTTTTTCACAAGTTATAATTATATCACACTTTATTCTATTTGGGAAGAACTTTTTGAAAGAAAAATAATACCTATGTTTTATAGATATTATTTTTTTATTTTTGTACTTATTAAATCAAATAATG
>DFLL01000033.1 GCA_002375205.1 Caryophanales bacterium UBA3620 | reverse complement strand
TTAATAAAGATACTAAGTATATTAATATTAGTATTGATAATGTTGATATAGATGTAATTGATTATTTCTTAGTTAATGGAAAAGATTATTTATATAGTGATTGTATTAATAATATTAATGGGTTTATATATGTTGATTATGATATGTTTATAGAGAGTGAAAAGGTTATTGATAATATTATAGATAGGATGCCTAGTAATTTGAGTAATTTAGAAAAAATAAGATATGTGTATATTTATTTGGGTAAGATTCTTAGTAGTGATATTAATACTTTAGAAGATAAGAATGAAGTTATATCTTTTAGTAATATTAGTACTATTAATAATATATGGGGTAGTATTAATAAGGGTAAGACTAATGGTATTACTATATCTAAGATATTTATGTATATATTAGCTAGAGTTGGTATTAGGAGTGAACTTATTAATAGTAGTGTTAATAGTATTGGTAATAAAGTATATTTAGATGATAATAAATATATAGTGGTTAATTTATTTAATGATTTAGCTTATATACAAGGGGGATTTTGTCTTAGATATTTTGATAAGTATAATAGTGATAAAAAGATAGATAAGAAACTTGGATATATAAGTGATGAATATACGGATTATTATTTAGATAAAGCGTTATCTAATATAGATTTGTTAGATAATAATGCCGTGGGGATTATTTTATCTTTAACGGAGAAGATTATTGATATAGAGAGTATTGGTACTTTAGAATTATCTAAGATATATAGTGATATTTTTGATAATTATTTACCTAATTATGATGTTAAAATTAATAATTTTTATGTAGTAGATAAAAATTATAAAAAGCATTTTATTGTTATTAATTATGGAGAAGAATATTATAGTTATAATTATAATAAGAAATGTTTTATTAAAGTTAAATATGAAGATATTTATAATAATTTAGAAAATCATTTAATTGGTATATATAATGATGAAAATTTTATTAGAAATAGGGAAGAAGTTAGGGTATGATTGTTAAGATAGATAATTTGTCTCATGATTTAAAGGGTATTTCAAGAGTTAATGGAAAAGTTACTTTTATAGATAATGCTTTACCAGGTGAAGTTGTAGATATTAAATTACTGGAAGAGAAGAAGTGTTTTAATAAAGGTAAGGTTATTTCTTATATTGAGAAGAGTAAGGATAGAATAGAAAATATTTGTCCTTATTTTGGTGGATGTGGTGGTTGTTCTTTTAGTGGTATTATTGAATATAAGAAGAATATTTTTAGGGATATATTTAAGAGATATGCTAATATGGATATTACTCCTGATGTTATATATAGTGATAATATTTATGGATATAGAAATAAAATTAGTATGAAGATTAATAATGGTAAACTTTCTTTAGTAGAAGAAAATTCCACAGAACTTGTTGATATAGATAAATGCCTTCTTTGTAATGATAAGATTAATATGGTTATTGAAAAGTTAACTAGTGTTAATTTAAATGGTCTTAAAGAAGTTATTATTCGTGGTGCTGATAGTATTATGGTTATATTAAAAGGAGAATATGATTATGATATTATTATTAAATTATTAGAGGGATATGTTGATAGTATTATATATAATGGTAATTGTATATATGGAGATGAATATATTATTTGTAATATTGATAAGTATAGATATGCTATATATCCTGAATCTTTCTTTCAAGTTAATACTTTGATGATTAGTAAGTTATATGATAAAGTTAAAGAGTATGCTGGTAAAGGAGATAAACTCTTAGACTTATATTGTGGGGCTGGTACGATTGGTATTTATTTAGCAGATAATTTTAATAAAATAAGAGGTATTGAAATTAATAAGGATGCTATTAAAGGAGCTAATCTTAATAAAAAGATTAATGGTATTAAAAATATTTCTTTTGAACTTGGTAACGCTAATAATATTAAGATAGAAGAAGATACAGTAGTAGTGGATCCTCCGAGAAGTGGACTTGATGACAAGACGAGAAACATTATTATTAATTCTAATGTTAAGAAATTAGTATATGTATCGTGTAATCCTATTACTTTTGCTAGAGATATTAATATATTTAAAGATAAATATGATATAAAGAGTGTTACTTTATTTGATAACTTTCCTAATACTATTCATATGGAGAGTGTGTGTCTATTAGAAAGAAGGTAGTACATGAAAAGAGTTAATAAAGATTTAAAAAAATACATAGAAGAAAATATATTTCCTAAATATGATAAATTTTATGCACATGGAATGATACATATTAATAATGTAATAGAAAATATGATGATGCTTGCTGAATACTATGATTTGAATGTAGATATGGCATATACAATTGCAAGTTATCATGACTCTGGGTTAGGTATAGATCGTGAAAATCATGAATATGAATCTGGAAAGATATTAATAAATGATAAAGAATTAAAGAAGTATTTTAGTGATGAACAACTTGATATAATGAGAGAAGCTATTGAAGATCATAGGGGTTCTAGGAAGACAAGACCAAGAAATTTTTATGGAGAATGTATATCTGATTCTGATCGAGATTTTGATATTTCAATATTAGCTAGAAGACAAATAAATACAACATTAAAATGTTATCCAGAGATAAGAACGTTTGATGAACATTTTGAAAGGTGCTATAAGTATATTTGTGGAAGAATTAATTCATCTGGAGTTTTTAATCTATGGACTAATAATCCTATTTTAGTAGAGAGAAGAGATAAGTTTCAAGAGGATTATTTAAATAAAGAATATGCAAGAGAAATATATAAAAATGAATGGAATAATGCTATAATGGATGGAACAATGGATAAAATACTAAACTATTATGAAGATTACTAATGTAGTTTGTTAGGAAGAAGTAAATGAACTATTCGGAAATTCCTGATGATTGATAACCGAAAGTTAATCTTACAAGGGATGTGATTTATGAAAAATAAATTTTTACTAATTTTTATATTAGTATTATATATTGTTATTCCAATATTAATATTATATAATAAATTTTTATATGATATAAAATTTTATCTTTTAACCGTTATTGGATTAATAGTTTTTCTTTTTATGAAATTATATAAAGTATCAAATAAGGAATTAGGAATAACTAAAAATAATTATTATAGTTCTATTAAGAGAAACTTTGTATTAATTTTGATTTGTTTAATTGCGATTATTATTTTAAAATTATTCCATATTGATAAATATAATCCTAACGAAACAATTGTATTTTATATTTTTTATATTTTAATATCGTGCCCTATGCAAGAGTTTTTGTATAGAGGGGTATTTGGATATTTTGATATTAATAGTAAGTATAATTATTTGTGGATTGTTTTATCTAGTTTTTGTTATTCTTTTATGCATATTATTTATAAAGATATTTTGACTTGTGTATTAACTTTTTTTGTAGGAGTTATATGGTATTTACTTTATAAAAAAGATTATAATTTATGTGGAGTTACTTTAAGTCATATTGTATTAGGGATATTTACAATTGCATTGGGAATTGTTAACTAAAAAATTATACTTAATATTATGCATATAGAGAGTGTGTGCTTATTAGAAGTAAATGAACTATTAGAGAATTTCTAATAGTTGATAATAATGGTACTTAGATTTAGTGCTTTATTTCATGATATTGGTAAGCTTTATGTATATAAAGAAGATGAAAATGGTATCGGGCATTTTTATGGATACTGGATTATATCTAGAGATATATTTGATTCTTTTGTAGATAAATATCATATTGATGATAAGAAAATTATTTCTAATCTTATTTATTATCATGATATTAATATTGGTAAATTAGATGAGGAAAATATTAGGTATATTATTAGTGTTCTTGGGATAGAAAATATTTCTTTATTATATAATCTTAAGAGAGCAGATCTTTTAGCACAAAATAGTAGGTACCATTATATGATAGATAATCTGAATAGAGAAGAAAAGAAATTGCTTAGGAGTAAGTATGAGAAGATATGATAATAAAAATATTAACTATGATAAGTTAGTTAGTTATGGTTTTATATTAGAGGGTAATAATTATATATATAATAAGAAAATTCATAATGATGAATTTAATGTTATAATTAGTGTTATTAGTGATGTTATTACTTCAAAAGTTATTGAAGTAGATAGTAATGAAGAATATATACTTGTGGACACATCATCTACTGGTAGTTTTGTATTAGAACTTAATAAGGAATATGAAGAAGTTATTAATGATATTTTTAATAAATGTTTAGATAAATATGATTTATCTGATGAAGTTATTTTTTATATTAGAAGCAAGTATGGTGATGAATTAGAGTATTTATGGGAGAAGTTTCCTAGTTATGCGGTAGTTAGAAATAAGAAGAATAAGAAGTGGTATGCTTTAATTGCTGAGATAGAAAAGAATAAGTTAGTAGGAGAATCTAAAGAACTTGTATGGGTACTTAATTTAAGGTGTGATAGGGATATTGTTGATAATGTTAATATATTTCCTGGATACCATATGAATAAAAAGAGTTGGATTAGTATTAATTTATGTGGTAATATAGATATAGAAGAAGTTTATAATCTTATTGATAGGAGTTATTTATTATCAGGTAGGAAATGATTATAAAAGAAATAAGGAAAATAGAAAAGGAGATTAAAGTTTATGCAAAAAAGTAAGGTTTATTTTACTAAGGAGATTAGTAGTGAGAGTTTGATTAGAATATATGAAGTTCTTGGAGTTGAATTAGATGGTAAAGTTGGTATTAAGGTATCTACTGGGGAAAGAGGGTCTAAAGGTTATTTAAAGGCTGATTTGATTGGCCCTTTAGTTAAGAAACTTGGTGGTACGATAATTGAATGTAATACGGCTTATCCAGGTGCTAGAACTAGTTATGAGGAACATATTAAGGTTGCTATAGAACATGGTTTTACTAGTATAGCGGATATTGATATTATGGATAGGGATGGGGAGTTTAAGATTCCTGTTAAAAGTGGTAAACATTTAGAGTATGATATTGTTGGTAATAATTTTAAGAATTATGATAGTATACTTAATTTAGCTCATGGTAAAGGTCATGCTATGGGCGGATTTGGGGCTAATTTAAAGAATGGGTCTATAGGTATTGCTTCAAGAAATGGTAAGGCTTATATTCATAGTTGTGGACAAACTGAAGATCCTAATGAGTGTTGGAATGTTAAATATCAACAAAAGGATTTTATCGAGAGTATGGCTGAAGCTGCGAAGGCTGTTAGTGATTATATTAAAGATAATAATAAAAAGATTGTTTATATTACAATTATGAATAATATTAGTGTTGATTGTGATTGTGATGCTCATCAGGGAGATCCTGTTATGGGTGATTTGGGAATAGTAGGTAGTTTAGATCCTGTGGCTAATGATCAGGCTTTTATTGATATGTTATGGAATAGTACTGATCCAGGTCATACAAAGATGATGGAACGTGTTGATAGACAAGAAGGTAGACATATTACAGGGTATGCTTCAGAGATTGGACTAGGTAGTACTGTTTATGAACTTATTAATATAGACTAGAGGATATTATGAATAATAAAAATGATGATAGATATGTTAATTATTTAAGCGAGAAGGTTTATTCTTCAAATTCTATTGATGAATATGAAATTAGATCATTTTTTGATGAACTTGTTTATAGAAAAAGAGAAGACCCTGTTGAAGGTGGCCTTCAGGCTAGTATGATTGTTTTATCTAATAGATTTGCGGCGAAGGTAAACGAAGAAGATGGTTATGGTCTTCACATATGCGAATATGTTAACTTAGTAAAATATTTATATAACAATCATAAATATTTTAGTCAAGAAGCAATGAAATTTCCAATGCTTTATTCTAAAGAAAGTAGTATTATTAGCGAAGAAGGAGTAGAGGTTAGAATTTTAGATGGTGATAAATCTTTAATTATTTATATTTCTTCATTTAAAATGATAAATGATTATCAAAAAGAGGTATTAAAAAAATTATTATTAGTATGTAAAGAAAAATTAGATAATTATCAAAATATTGAAATTGGTATTAATGCTCCTAATGTATTATTAGAGAGTACTAATTTAGATATAGATAATTATGAATCTATTAATTCAATAATAGATGGTAAAAATGTTAAAAGAAAGAGGTAGTTATGAAGAGGTATTTTAATTATTTAATTAAAGGAATATTTGCAGGGTTAATGATTGGTATTGGTGGTACGATATATTTATCTTTAGATAATAAGATGGTTGGTTCGTTTTTATTCTCAATAGGATTGTTAATGATATGTATGTATAATATGAATCTATATACTGGTAAGATAGGGTATATTGTTGTTAATAATAAGAGTTATTTAATAGAATTATTACTAACTTTGATTGGTAATTTTATTGGTACTTATATACTTGCTTTTTGTATGATAAATAGTAGATTTAGTTCTATTAGCGATAAAGCTAAGACTATATGTGAAATAAAACTTAATGATAATTTACTTAGTATATTAATTCTTTCTTGCTTATGTGGAGTACTTATGTATATAGCTGTTAATAATTATAAGAAACATAATACTAGTATTGGTAAATATATGGGTATTTTTATGTGTGTTATGGTCTTTATATTAAGTGGGTTTGAACATTCTGTTGCTAATATGTTTTATTTTTCAGTAGCGGGCTTGTTGTCTTGGAATACTGTATTATATATATTGGTAATGGTTATAGGTAATTCTATTGGGGCCATACTTATAGCCTTATATGATAATAAAATAAATAGAATTTAAAAAAATATTCTAATTTTTTATAGAAATATTGTATATATATTATAGAGAAGTATTAGTGCTTCTTTTCTTATGAGGAGGAAAAGTATGAATTTAAAAAAATTACCTAGTGAAGAAAAACCTAGAGAGAGATTGCTTAAATATGGAAAAGAAAATATTTCTAATGATGAATTAATTGAAATAGTATTAAAGTCTGGTAATAAAAAGTGTGGTATTAAGGATATTTCTCATAATATTTTATCTTCGGTTAATAATATTAGTGAACTTAAGAATAAGAGTATTAATAATCTTAGCTATATTGAAGGTATGAGTAAAATTAAGGCTATAGAGTTAGTAGCAGCAATTGAACTAGGAAGAAGAGTATATGAAGATAATAAATTTGAAAATCTTGTTAAACTTACTACTCCTAATACTATTATTAATTATTTTCATAATTTGTTCAAAGATAAAAAGCAGGAATATTTTTATGTTATTTATTTGGATAATCAAAAGAATTTTATTGATAAGAAATTATTGTTCAAGGGTACCACTAACTACTCTTTAGTTCATCCTAGAGAAATATTTAAGGAAGCTTACATGTTATCATCCTCTTATATTGTATGTATTCATAATCATCCATCTGGAGATGCTACTCCTAGTAAAAATGATATTGAAGTTACAAAGAAAATTAAGATGATTAGTGATATTCATGGCATTGGATTAATGGATCATATTATTATTGGTAATAATAATTATTATAGTTTTTATGAAGATAATAATTTATAGTCTTTTATTTTACTTTAAAATATTATATAATTATTGTGATGGGAAAGTGATAAGATGCTTGGTAAGAAAAAGAAGATACCTAAGAAATATATTGTTATTGGTATTATTATATTAATTATTATTATACTAATTATTTTATCTTTTTCTTTGAAGAAAGATAAAAAAATGAATCCCATTTTTTCTTTTATTAGAGATGGAGTTTTATCTGTAGAAAAGTTTGTTTCTTATCCTTTTATATTTGTTAAAAATAAAGTAAATGATTATAATGATTTGATGGATGTTAAAAAAGATAATGATATTCTTAAGACCTCAATAGATAGAATTGATTCAGTAGAGACAGAAAATGTTGAATTAAGAAGACAACTTGAGGCACTTAAAAGTGAACTTAATATTGATTATACTTTAAGTGATTATGAATATTTAAATGGTACGGTTATTTCTAGAAATGTTGGATATTGGTTTAATACTATTACTATTGATAAGGGTAGTTATAGTGGTGTTGAAAAGGACATGGTTGTTATTAATGCTAAAGGTTTGATTGGTAAAGTTATTAGAACTACTACTTTTACATCAGATGTTAGACTTATTACTACTAGTGATACTAATAATAAAATTTCTGTTAGTGTAAGTAATGGCGGGGATAATTTATATGGTTTAATTAATAGTTTTGATTATGGCAATAATTACTTGGAAGTAGAAGGAATTAGTAATACTAAAAATGTTTCTATAGGAAATAAGGTTTATACTTCTGGACTTGGTGGTATTTTTCCATCTGGTATCTTAATAGGAGAGGTATCTGATATTACTACTGACTCATATGATTTGGCTAAGCTTATTAAAGTAAGACCTTCTGTTGATTTTAATGATATTAATTATGTTAGTGTATTAAAACGAAAGGGTGTAAATAATGATAATTAGTATTGTTTATTTGGCTATTTCATTAATAATGGAAGTTATTATGTCTAATTTCTTTCCTAGTACTTTGACTAACGTCAGTTTATTTACGACGATTTATACAATTGTTGGACTTGCTATTTTATATCCGCATTTTAATAATGATAGAAAGTTCTATTTACTAACTATATTATGTGGCTTTTTATTTGGTATTTTATATACTTCTACTTTTATATTTAGTTTGGTGTTATTTGGATGTGTTGGTATTATGATTAAAATATTATACAATATTTTCCCGGAAAATATTTTTATGACTAATCTAATTAGTTTTATTTGTATTATGACATATCATATATTATGTTTTATATTACTTAGTATATTTAGTAGTATTAGTTATTATTTTATTAGCTTAATTAATATTTTAATTGGAAGTATTATTATGACAATAGTATATACGACGATTAGTTATTATATTATTAATTATATTTTTAATAGATTTGGTATTAAGTATATTAAATAAAAAAATTTCTTTAGATAAAGAAATTTGGTTCGTTATTATAATTTGAAGTAGTACTTTTGGTACTATTTTCTTTTTGATTATTGTTAATAGCGGAATTACTGGTTTTTTTTGTTTTTGGTGGTTCTGTTTCATCTTTAAAAGCAGATGCTATTTTTATCATAGACTTCATATTATTTATCATTGGTCTAACTTCTTTTACTACTGGTATGGCATCTCTTACTACTCCTAAAGTACGTGAAACATTATTTAACATACCATTCCAATTTATATTGTGAATACCTCTAAAGAGATTACGTATTCCTCCTGAATTAAGAATTGCTTGTGAAAATCCTGGATTTATATTATACGGGGTATATGGCATGTTGCTAGGTGTTATAAATGGTCTATAATTATTTCCATACATAAATAAGACTCCTTCCTAAAATAATATATGAAAAATATTAAAAAGATGTTAAAAAAGTTTTGCTTTTGTGGTATAATTATTTGTAGAATAGGTGATTAGATGAACGGACAAGTTAAAAATCAAGTAAATAATCATAATAGTAATAATAATAATAATTCTAATTTTAAATCTAGTTTATCTGGCAATGCTCTTTTAACTAAGGAGAAGGTTAGATATAAATATATTTGTTATGATAAAAATGGTAAGCAGATAAAGGGATATTTTGACGCTTATAGAAGAATGGATGTGGAATCTTTTCTTACTTCACAGGGATATAAGATAGCTAATATTACTCCTACTAAGATTAGTAAGATTGATAAATTTCTGAGTTTAGAGAAAAAGATGAAGTATAAAGACTTAAACTTTTTCTTAACGCAATTATCTACTTATGTTAAAAGTGGTATTCCTCTTACGGAGTCTATTGTTATACTTGAAAATCAGACTAATAAAAAGTCTAATAGGGATTTGTTTAAGAGAATTACTTACGAATTAAATACTGGCGCTCCTTTTAGTGAAGCATTAGCTAGACAGGGTAATGTTTTTCCTAAACTTTTGATTAATATGCTTAAAACTTCGGAACTTACTGGTAATTTGACAGAGGCTTTAGATGATATGGCTGCATATTATAAGACCGCTGATACAAATAGAAAACAGATTATTTCTGCTCTTACTTATCCTAGCGTAGTACTAGTAGTGGCAATGGGAGTACTTACTTTCTTACTTATTTATATTGTACCTAAGTTTCAAGATATTTTTAATCAGCTTGGTTCAGAACTTCCTGGTATTACTAAAACTTTGATTGCGGTTAGTTCTTTTGTTCAAAATAATATTATTAAAATAGTTTTAACAATTGTTGCAATTGTTATAATTGTTATTGCTATGTATAAAAACATTAAGAAGGTTAGATATGGTATACAATGGTTTTTAATGCATATTCCGGTTATTAAGGATGTATTTATATATAATGAAATAGTTATGTTTACAAAAACTTTTTCATCATTAATAAGACATGATGTTTTTATTACTGATAGTATTGAAATGTTAGGTAAGGTTACTAGTAATGAAATATATAAGGATATTATTAGGGAGGCTGTTACTAATTTGAGTACTGGTAGTGGACTTGCTAAAGCTTTTGAAAATAAGTGGGCTTTTCCGAGAATTGCTTATGAAATGATTCTTACTGGTGAAAAAACTGGTAGACTTAGTAGTATGATGGAAAGTGTTGCTTCTTATTATGAAGAAGAACAAAGAAATATGGTACAGAGGCTAAAAAGTTTTATTGAACCTGTTATGATTGTTCTTTTAGCTTTTATAGTAGGTGTTGTTCTTTTATCAATATTTCTTCCAATGTTTAAGATGTATGAGGGTATACTATAATGGAGACTTTATATAATATATATATTTATTTTGTTGTATTTGTATTTGGTACTGTTATGGGGAGTTTTCTTGATGTAGTTGCAGTTAGATTATCTAAAGAGGAATCAATATTATGGCCTGGTAGTCATTGTGATAATTGTAATCATAAACTTAGATGGTATGAGAATATTCCAATAATATCTTTTTTGGTACAAAAAGGAAGATGTACTAATTGTAACTGTATAATACCTATTAGTACTTTAATGATAGAAGTAATAACTGGTGTTTTATATTGTACTTCGTATCATTCTTTTGGATTTAGTCGTGAATTTGTTATAAGTTTAATATTTATTTCATCACTTATAGCTATAATAGTAGCTGATATTGAATATATGATTATTCCAGACGAGGTAATAGGAGTATCAAGTATATTAATAATTATATGTGAACTTATCTTTTTTGGGCTTAAGTATACTAGTGAAAAAATAATATCTGGAATACTTGCTTTTGTCTTAATGTATGTGATAAAATTAATAGGGGATAGGCTATTTAAGAAAGAAAGTATGGGTGGAGGAGATATCAAATTAATGTTTTTGTTTGGTATAGTAATTGGTTTTCCTTTATCAATATGTAATATTTTTTTATCTACTTTTATTGCTTTTCCGGTAGCGGTGTTTATGTTGTTATCTAGGAAGGATAATTTAATACCTTTTGGGCCCTTTTTAGCAATGGCTGCAATACTTTTAAATATATCAAAGGTTAGCATAGATAGTATAATTAATTTTTTAATAAAATAGGAGGAAGTATATAATATGAAAACGAAAGTTCAATTAAAAAATCTTTATTTAATAGCGGTTATTGCTATTGGCCTTATAGGACTAGGAGTAGGTTCTACTTTTGCTATGTTTAATGCTAGTACTAGTATTGACAATCCGATTGCCTTTAATTCAAATCTTAGTAGTATTAATTTACTAGCAGAAACGATAGAAGTGACAGTACCTGCGGGAGAAGATAAAAATGTTGATATAGTTGTATCTAATACTAGTATTGATAGTCTAAATTATACTGCATGGTATAGTCCTACATCTAATGATTTAGTAGTAGGTTCTACATCTTCAAATAATAGTTATGGACCTGTAGGAACTCTTTCTACTTCAGCTAATTTTACTTTAACAGTACAATTAAGAAATAAAGGGGATACGCCCATTACTGTTACTATAGGTGTATCATCATCTGATTCTCAAGTAGTTATTTCTGAGGGAACCACTGTTATTCCTTCTACTCAGTTACTACCTTATGCTGCTAAGTATATAACTAATTTATATAATGCTGCAGAAAAGAGTAATGCAACTGTAGATAGTATTACATATAATTTAGCACCAAGTGTTAATTTAATGAATGATAGATACGGCTCTATGGATACAGACATTGATGGAGGAAATATTCGTTATTATGGAGCAAATCCTAATAACTATGTATGGTTAGGGGATACTTATACCAGTACTTATACTTTTTCTTCTAATGGAACAAGTATAACAAGAAATGTTGGAGACAAAAAGTTATGGAGAATAATTGGAGTATTTGATGGAAGACTTAAATTGATAAGTAATGATGAAATTAGTAGTACTGGTTTATCATGGGATACATCGGCAAATACTACCGGTGGTAATTCTGGGTATGGAATAAATCAGTGGGGACCATCAGGAAGTTATGAAGGTGCTGATCTAATGAGATTATTAAATCCAGGATATGAAGATGAAAGTGTAAATAATAGTTTATATTGGAATAAGGCATTATCAGGTACAGTATACACTGGAAGTGGTAATGCAACTACAATTAATTTTAGTTTTGCAAATGTTGGACTTACTTCTGTTGAACAAAATCTAATAGATGATGCGGTTTGGTATACTGGAGAGTATAATGGTGCTGCATCATATGCACATACAATGTATTTGTACGAAAAAGGTAATGTAGGAAAAAAATGCTCAAGTGAGGCATATTGTAATGATGTAGTAGAAAGAGTAAATTTTTGGCATGGAAAGGTTGGATTAATGCATCTCTCTGACTATGGTTTTGCAACAGATTTAATGCTTTGTAATCAAACGTTAAATAATTATTCTGCTTTAGCATGTGTAAGCAATGATTGGATATATGATTCTTCAAAAAGTCAATGGACAATTAGCGCACGCGCTCACCCTGTCTATGCCAGCTTAGTTTTCGATGTAAGCGATAATGGTAATGCTGGCCATGTAACTTCTAACAGGAATCTTTCCGTCCGCCCTGCAATTTATTTAAAATCTGATGTAACCATTGATTCCAGCGGCAAAGATGGCAGTAGCTCGAAACCATATGAATTAAAACGTTGACAGATTAATTGAACTATGTATAATAGGACGTTAGTATAAATATATAGTTCTAAATTTTTTATATGATTTCTTTTAATCTTTTCCAACTATTCTTTACTTCGGTTAGGTTAGTATATTTATTGAATTATAAGGAAAAATATTTTCATTGCCGTATAAAGAAAAGAATATTTATGTATAATTTTAACATTTGTTAACTTTGTTAGTGAAAACTATTAAATAATTATATTTAAAGATTTTCTTAGAATATTTTTAAACTTCTTGAAAATATAATATAGGGACTTATCAAGAGGTTTTCTTTTTTTTCTAAAGTTAAATATATATGTGAATTATTCTTGTAGAAGTCTATGGAGGATTAACTTGTTAATCCGGGAAGCGAAGCGGTTATAATGTAAAATAAAGTGTCTAATCCTTGAAATATAAGGGAAAATATTATATAATTAATATGGTGATATGTAGATGGAAGATATTATAAAAAAGATATATGATTACTCTCTTGAAGATATTATGGGAGAGAGTTTTGGAAGATATTCTAAATATATTATACAGGATAGAGCTATTCCTGATGTTAGAGATGGTTTAAAACCAGTACAAAGAAGAATATTGTATTCAATGTATAAAGAAAAAAATACTTATGATAAGCCTACGAAGAAGTCTGCTAATGCAGTTGGTATGGTTATGGGTAATTATCATCCTCATGGAGATAGTTCGATATATGAAGCTATTGTTAGAATGAGTCAGCCTTGGAAGAATGAAGCACCTTTAATTGAGATGCAAGGTAATAATGGTTCGATTGATGGTGATCCTGCTGCTGCTAGTCGTTATACAGAAGCAAGACTTTCTAAGATAGCAGGAGAGCTTCTTCGTGATATTGAAAAACCTGGTATTGTACCTATGGCTCCAAACTATGATGATAGATTATTAGAACCAACTGTTTTACCTAGTAGGTTTCCTAATTTACTTGTTAATGGGGCTACTGGTATTAGTGCTGGTTATGCTACAAATATGCCTCCACATAATTTAGGAGAAGTAATTGATGCTACGGTATTTAGAATAGATAATCCTAATAGTAGATTAGATACGGTTATGAATTATATTAAAGGACCTGATTTTCCTACGGGTGGTATAGTATTAGGATTAGATGGTATTAAAGAAGCTTATGAGACTGGTAGGGGTAAAATATTTATTAGATCAAAGGCTAAGATAGAGAAGAATAAAATAATTATAAATGAGATTCCTTTTGATGTTAATAAGCAATTACTTGTTAGAAGAATTGATGAATTAAGACTAGAAAAGAAATTAGATGGTATTCTTGAAGTAAGAGATGAAAGCGATAAAGAGGGACTTCAGATTGCTATTGATTTAAAGAAAGAAGCCGATAGTGAAAATATTCTGAAGTTTTTATATAAGAATACTGATCTTCAGATATCTTATAATTTTAATAATGTTGTAATAGTAGATCGTAGACCTATGCAACTTGGATTATTACCTCTTATTGATGCTTATATTGCTCACCAAAGAGTAGTGGTTCGTAATGTTACAGAATATGATTTAAAGACCGCTAAAAGTTCTTATCATATTATGGAAGGCCTTGTTAAGGCTATATCAATATTAGATGAAGTTATTAGAGTAATTAGGGGTAGTAAGAATAAAGCTGATGCTATTGTTAATTTAGTTAAAGAGTTTGAGTTTACTAACGCGCAAGCGGAAGCTATTGTTAATTTACAATTATATAGGCTTACGAATACGGATATTGTACAATTACAAGAAGAAATGAAGAAGTTAGAAGAGAAGATTAAGATGTATGAAGAAATATTATCTAATCCTAATGTATTAGATAAAGTTATTAAAGATGATCTTAGAAGTATTAAGAAAGAATATGCTATTCCTAGACAAACAGAGATTAGAGATGAGACTGCGGATGTTAAGGTTGATACGATGAGTATGATACCTAAAGAAGATGTGGTAGTAGTAGTTACTTCAGAAGGTTATATTAAGAGAGTTTCTAGTAGGAGTTATGCATCTTCGAATGGAGAAGAAACTACTTTAAAAGAAAATGATTATATTATTGGTTTATATAATATTAATACTATTGATAATATATTATTATTTACCAATATGGGTAACTATTTACAGCTTAGTGTATATGATATACCTGAAGCTAAATGGAAAGATCTTGGTAAACATATTAGTAATATAGTAGGTTTAAATGCTGAGGAAAAGATTATATATTCTATACCTGTATATGACTTTGATAAGGAAATATATATTACTTCATTTAGTAAGAATGGTATGGTTAAGAGAACTATGTTAAAGGACTTTAAGGTAAGTAGATGCTCTAAGCCAATGAAGATGATGAATCTTAAAGATGGTGATGAAGTAGTAACTGTTACTGATAGTGGTGCTTCGGAAGTATTTATTAGTACAGAAAATGGATATGGCTTATGGTATGATATTAGTGAAATACCAGTCGTAGGTGTTAAAGCAGGAGGAGTTAAATCAATTAACTTAAAAGATGACTTTGTAGTTAGTGCTTCAATATTTAATGCTGAAGAAGAATATATTACGATTCTTACGGATAAGGGTACTGGTAAGAGAACTCGCCTTTCTGAGTTTGAAAAGACTTCTAGGGCTAAGAGGGGAATTCTTCTTATGAAGGTTATTAAGAGTAATCCTAGTAAGATTATTAAGACTTATATTATTAATTCTAAGAATATGATTGGTATTGTTAGTGATAATTATGTTAAAGAAGTTAAAATTACAGAGATACCTATTATGGATAGATATAGTAATGGTTCTTATGTTATTAAAGATAGAATTATATCTTCTTATATGATTACTGATATGATTAGTAAAGATGATATTAAAATAGATAGTAATAGTAGTACTATAGAGAAAAAAGAGGTATCTTTAAAGGCTATTGATGATGCTCTTGCTAGTGTAGACAGTATTATTGATGATATTAAATAGTTTTAAAAAATGACTAGTAAAAGTCTTAAAAAATGACTAGCAAGTTGATTATGATGGATAATCTTATATGTAAAAACTATTAGTTAAAAAAATAATATGGCGCTGGAAGTGTTTATGGTAAGGATATAATTGGAAATTATTCTAAAAGATTAGTAGTTAAAGTAAATATAAAATATAGTTTAAGAACGTTAAGAAGAATGAGACAGTTATATCAATTCTTTGAAAAACAAAAATGGTCCCCAGTGGGGACCAACTTATCAATTAGTCATATTAGATAATTATTTCGTTTAAATGATAGTGATTGAATATAAAGATTTCTTGTAAGTATTATGGATAACTATCTTGAAAATTGCATTTTAAATATTTGAGGGATGTGATTATTGTGCAAAAGGTATTTAAGACAAATATATGTCAAATAAATTATTCGGATAGTCTGCAGGAATTGGTAGACGAAACAGTAAAATTATTGCAAAATAAGATTATAGAATATAGGAAGTTTTTTGGTATTGAATTTGATGAGCTAATTGTTATAAATTATTTTGATAATCTAGAAGAATTTAGAGAGTTTATATATAATATTAGAGGAGAAAGTGAGTCCTTATCAAAATATGCATTGGCTACTTATGATGAAGGTATGGTCAATGCATATATAGAGCCGGAAGGACAAAGAGAGAGTTTATATACAGCAAGTCATGAATTATTCCATATATTTTATATGAAATATATATTAAAGAATGATTATTCAAAAAGAATAGTTTGGTATGATGAAGGTATGGCACAATTTATGTCTGGAGAAAAAGACAAATATAAAGATGAAGAAATATTTAAAAAATTTTATTTAAGAGTAAGAGAAGAAACTAAAGTAGGACCTAATTTAAATAGTTTAAAACATGGTGAATCATTTTATAATAGTAAATACAATTGTTATGATTTGAGTTATTTATCTATTAGATATTTAAATGAAATATTAAGTCCGGAAGAATTTAGAAAACTTATGTTTAATTTTTCATTAATAAAAGAATATGGTAACAATATTGTGGATTTAATGTTTAATTACTTTAATGAAAAATTAGATGTGCAAGTAGATAGAAAGGTAATTAAATAGTTATATTAATAAAAAAAGAAACCAAAGTTGACTACTGCCTATGATATTATTTCCTAGGCTTTAACGTCCAAGACGCATAGTTATTGGTTCCCTTTACGAATATAATATATCATAATGTATATATATTGTCAATTATTGAAAAGTGAACTCACTGCGTTCACAATTGATTTATATGTATACTATTAAAATAGAAGGAAGTGTTTATAATGACAGATGAAGAATATATTGATATAGCAATAGATATTAGTAAGAAAGCTAAATATCCTTATGGGGCTATTATTGTTAAAGATAATAAGATAATAGGTAGAAGTGATGATGATACTTTGATTATGAAAAGTATTTATTCTCACGCTGAATTATCGGCGATTGAGAGTGCCTCAATGAATAAGAGTTTATATGGTGATTTAGAAGGAACCACTATCTATGTATCTTGTGAACCTTGTATGATGTGTATGGGTGCTATTTTATATGAAGGTATTTCTAAGATTGTATATGCTGCGAGTCTTCAAGATAGTAATGACTTATATTGTCCTGAAATGATTACTGATATTGATGTATTATCTAGATATGCGAACAATAAGATAGAAATAGTAAAAGGATTACATAGAGAGAAAGCAATAGAAGTGTTAAAAGAAAGAAATTAAGTTAGTGGAGGATTTATGACATTAGCAGTAATTATAACAATATTTGCATCTTTTTTATGGGGTGTAACAAATCATATTGATAAGTTTATGATAAGTGGTGTTGATGAATCTGCTGGTAGTGTGAAAACATTACTTGTGTTTTCAACATTAATCGCTGGGTTATGTTTATCTCCAATATGGCTTATTATTAGTAAATTATCTGTAAGTATAAGTAGTATTTCTTTTATTTGTGTAATATTATCATCATTTATTTATATATTAGCAACATATTTTTATTTTAAAGCCCTTGAAAAAAATGATGCTTCAATAGTAGTTGTTATGTTTCAATTGATACCGGTATTTAGTTATATATTAGGGTTAATATTCTTTAAAGAAAATTTAACTTTACAACAAATAATTGGTGGCTTAATTATTATTTTATCAGCGGTACTTATATCATTTGATTTTGAAAAGAAGAATAATAAAAGTAAATGGATAGCATTACTTCTGATGGCTTTATCATCATTATCTTATGCAGTATATTTTTTCTTATTTGATATTAGTATTAGAAATAGTTCATATAATGCATGTACTTTTTGGCTTCAAATTGGATTCTTAATACAAGGTTTAATATTAATAAGTATTAAGAGTTTTAGAGTTACTTTTATAACCGCTATTAAGAATAATGGTAAAAGATATTTTTCTTTGAATTTTACTAATGAAGTAATTAATTTAATAGCTAACTTTTTAGTTAATTTTGCAAATGTAACTATTCCTTTGGCTTTAGTAAGTATATTAAATGGTCTTCAAGGGGCATTTGTATTTATATTAGGAGTTATAGGTATTAAATTATTACCTAAATATTTTAAAGAGAATTTAGATAAAAAAGTAGTTATACAAAAAGTAAGTTCAATTATATTAAGTATAATAGGATTAATTATAATGTTTATTTAAAAAATAGGAGTAAATACATATGAATATTCAAGTAAAACAACTTATTGATATAGATGATGAAACATTAGATATTATGTCAAATTGGATGTATAATTGGTGGGGTAAAAAGAATGGATATAGTTATGATGGAATTAAATGTTATATGAAACATAGTATGCAAAGAGATAGACTTCCTTATACATATGGATTATTTGTTAATAATAAAATTATTGGTATGTTTCAATTAACATTAGAAGACTTAAATGTAAGACCTGATATATATCCTTGGTTATGTAATTTATATATTGATGAAGAATATAGAAATAAAGGTTATGGTAGAATTCTTTTAGAGTCTATTAAGGAAATTGCTAAAAGTAAATTGGATTTTAATGAATTATATTTATATACAAAGCATAGGGGTTTATATGAAAAATTTGGATGGAAATATATTTCTGATATTGATACTTTTAATGAAGAGTCAAGAATAGAAAAACTATATAAATTGGATTTATAAAAGAGGAGGAAAAGAAAATGAAAAACAATTATTTATTAGTTCATGGTAGTTTTGGGAGCCCTTTTGTTAATTGGTTTCCATATTTAAGAAAAGAAATTGAGGATAGGGGATTAGAAGTATATACTCCTGATTTTCCGACAGGTGTTGGATATCAGAATTATACCAATTGGTCTAATTTATTAAAGTGTTATTTAGCTGCTGGTATTATTAATGAGAATACTATTATATATGGTCATTCGATTGCTCCAGTATTTATTTGTAAATTTTTAATTGAAAATAAGGTAAAGGTTAAAAGGTTAGTATTTGTATGTGGATTTAATAATTATTTTGGTATTAATGAAGAATATGATACTGTAAATGGTAGTATGTATTTAGATAATCTATCTGATATAAAGAACTATTGTGATGATATTGTCTGCTACTACACAGAAAATGATCCTTATGTTAAATATGAAAAAGAAAAAGAGTTTGCAGATACTATTACGAATAATCAGATAGTTATAAAGGATGGTGGACACTTAAATTCAGAATCTGGATATACTGAGTTTAATGAATTGATAAAACATTTATAATGGAAGGAATAAGTAAATTTTATGGTACAAATATCAAATGTATTAATTAGAAAGGCTAGTGAGAAAGATGCAGATGATTGGGCATTAATATTACATGAGTCATTAAATAATACATATCAAAAATATATTTCACGTGATTATTTAGATAATAATTATACTGTAGAAAAATTAAAGCAAGGTTTTTTGAATGAAATTAATCGGGGGACAGAGCTTTATTTATTGACAATTGATGAGGTTATTGTTGGTATATTAAAAATTGGCAAACCAATTAGCTGTTACACAGATGGTAATAATTATTATCGTGATGATATTGATGGAATAGGTGAAATTAAGTCGTTACATATAAAAAAGGAATATCAGAGAAGGGGTATAGGAAGCTTAGCTATTTCTTTTGCAGAGAATAGGCTTAGAGAACTAAATTATACAATATCTCATTTATGGGTAAAACAACAAAATACTAAAGCAATAGAGTTTTATAAACATATGGGGTATTTAGAGACAAATTATGTTAATCCTAATACAAATGATGGTGCTCCATCTATGGTTATGGAAAAAGATATAACAAAAAGAAAATATTTACATTAGTTAAAAAATAGATATGGAGGAAGAAAATGGATAAGATAATAATGCTTGGAACAGGCAATGGAGGAACTATTAATTTATATAATACTTGTTTTGTTATTCAAAATGATAATGGTTATTTTTTAGTTGATACTGGTGGTAGTATTGAAATAATAAAGAGGCTTAATGAAGTAGGAATAGACTTTAAAGAGATTCATAATATTTTTATATCTCATAGTCATACTGATCATATATTAGGTATCTTTTGGCTATTTAAAAGGATGAGCAGATTGGTTATGTCTGGTGCTATAAAAGATAAAATTAATATTTATTGTAATGATGTAGTATATGAAGCAATTAAAGAAGTTTCTAAGTATATACTTCCTGAAAAACTTATGAATGCAATATATAGTATTGTAGATTTTAAAATATTAAGTGATGGAGATAAATATAATATTAATGGAATTGATTATTCTTTCTTTGATATTAAGGCTAAAGGTACAAAACAATTTGGTTTTGAATGTATATTAAATGATAAAAAGTTAGCATTTCTTGGAGATGAAACTTTAAATCCTATTATGTATGATAGAGTAAGAAGTTTTGATTATGTTATGCATGAGGCATTTTGTTTGGATTCTGAAGAAAATATTTTTCATGCTTATGAAAAGCATCATTCAACAACTAAGAGTGTTAGTGAAGTTATGAATGATTTAAATATTAAAAATTTGATTTTATATCATACTGAAGAATCACATGGTGATAGAAGAAAAGAGTTATATACTAAGGAAACTAAAGAATTTTTTAATGGTAATGTAATTGTACCTGATGATTTAGAGGTTATTGATATTAAATAAGGTACAGGTATTATTGGTAATTATACTAAGTGTTCAATGTCTACAAAATGTATTGGAATTTTTATGTCTAATGATGATGCAATTCCATACATTGAAGAAAGTAATAAAAAAGAATTTGTAGAAGAAGAAAAACTGGAAGTTGTTTGTGATGTAAATAAAGTAAAAAATGTTATATTAAAATTACGACAAGCGCATCCTTATGAAGAACCTGCTATTGATATTATTCCATTACTAGATGAAGATTATTTTGACTAGATAAACAAAATGAAAGGAGAATTGTAATATGAATGGTAAAGTGGCATTAGTAACAGGAGGAACTAGTGGTATAGGAAAAGAAATTGTAAAAGAATTATTGGAAAAAGGTTGTAAAGTAATAACTTGTTATCATTGTAATGATTCTTTGGCAAAGGAAACTGAAGATCAATTTAATAATAATAATTTATTAATAGTTAAATGCGATGTCAGTAATGAAGATGATGTTATTAATATGTTTAATATTATTAGTGATAAATTTGGTAAAATTGATTACTTAGTAAATAATGCTGGGATGTTTATTGATAATTTTATTAAGGATTTTAGTATTGAAGATTTTAAGAAAGTTTTAGATGTTAATTTACTTGGAAAGGTTATTTGTACAAAACATGCGTATGAAAATATGAATGATAATGGGTCTATTGTAAATATTTCTTCTCATTTGGGTATTGTTCCTTGCACAGAGTCTCCTGCATATTGTGCTGCCGCTGCTGGTATAATTAATTTTACAAAAGCAACTGCACTTGAATTTGCTGATAAAAAAATTAGAGCAAATTGTATATGTCCTGCTTTTACTCCAACTCCACTATCATTAAAGGGATGGAAACAAGATGAAATAGATCAAAAATTAAAGGAAACTCCCCTTGGAAGGTTTGCTACTACAGAAGATACTGCTAAACTATGTTTATTTTTGTTATCTGATGATGCAAGCTTTATTACTGGAGAAAATATTTGGATTAATGGTGGTAGATTATGAATAAATATTTTGCAGAAAAATGGTTGAATAATTTAAAAGAGTCTTGGTTAAATAAGGATATTGATAAAGCTATTTCTTTATTTGAAAATACTACTTTTTATCAAGAAACTCCTTTTATGAAACCTTATACTAATATTGATGAAATTAAAGAAGAATGGAAACATGTTAAAGATGAAGATATACATAGTATTGAGATTAATTTATTAGCAATTGATGGATATACTGTTATTGCTAATTGGGTATTGAAACAAAATGACGAGTATTATGATGGTATTTATGAGATTAAGTTTAATGATAATTTAGAGTGTATATATTTTAAAAGTTGGGAAATGTTAAATTGCCAATAGGAGGTTATTATGTTATATGTAAGTGATATTATTAGAGAAGGAAATGGTGTATTAGTACAAGGGGATTCTTCTTTGGTATTAGGTGATTTTTCTAAAGATACGAGAACAATTAAAGAAGGGGATATTTATGTTGGTATTAAAGGTGATAACTTTGATGGTAATAAGTTTTATTTAGATGCTTTAGAAAAGGGAGCTATGGGGTGTATTCTTGATAATATTGAAGGGGATATTCCTAGTAAATATAAGGATAGATTTATTGTTAAGGTTAATAATTCTTTAAAATGTATACAGAATTTAGCTAGATATAAGAGAAGTCTTTATAATATACCTGTAATAGGTGTTACTGGTAGTGTAGGGAAAACTTCTACGAAAGATATGATATATTCGGTATTAAAAGAAAAATATAAGGTATTAAAGACGGAAGGTAATAATAATAATCATATTGGTCTTCCTTTTACGATTCTTAGACTTAAAGATGAAGAGGTTATGATACTTGAGATGGGAATGAATAATCTTGGAGAGATATCTTTTTTAACTAATATTGCTAAACCTACTATTGGGGTTATTACGAATATTGGTACTGCTCATATTGGTAATTTGGGTTCGAGAGAGAATATTATGAAAGCTAAATTGGAAATAGTAGAGGGTTTATCTGGTCCACTTATTGTTAATATGGATAATGATATGGTATTTGATAATATTGATTATATTAAGAGTCTTAATGATGTTATTACTATTGGTATTGATAAAACAAGCGATTATATGGCTTATGATATTAATGGTAATAAATTTAAGATTAATGAAGAAGAGTTTGAGTCTCCGATTGGGAATAGGGCTTTTATATATAATAGTTTAATGGGATATGTAGTTGGTATGCTTTGTAATGTGGAAATTGATAAGATTAAGAATGGTATTAAGAATTTAGAACTTACTGGTAATAGACTGGAATATAAGAAAGCTAAATGTGGAGCTATTTTAATAGATGATACTTATAATGCTTCTTTAGATTCGATTAAGAGTTCTTTAGAAATATTAAAGAAAGAAAAGGGGAGAAGGATAGCTATTATTGGCGATGTCTTAGAACTTGGTGAATATAGTATGGATATTCATAGAGAAATAGGTAAAGTATTATTAGATAGTGATTTGGATTATATTGTTACGGTTGGTAATGATACTAAGTATAGTGATGAGTATTTAAATGATAATGGTTATTATAATGTTAAGCATTTTGATAAAGAAAGTGATTCATATAATTATTTAGATTCTTTATTAAGAGAAGGAGATATTGTTTTAATAAAGGGTAGTCATGGTATTAATTTAAAAAATGTTGTTAATTATTTAGTATAATAAAATGAGGAAACTATTGTGTTTCCTCATTGTTTTCATTATTATCTTTAATTATTATTGTTCTTGGTAGGCTAGTAGTGGTTATTTCTTTTTGCATGTCTTTTCCTTTGTAACTTACACGATATTTTAAGGAATATGATCCAGGGGTTAAACTATTAACTGCTGCTTCTAATGCTTGTTTTGTATCGTATGTTTTGTTATTTATTATGTAAGCAATTTCGCTATCGTTAGTTATATCTTTTCCTTCATATTTGATTGTTATACCACTGTCAACATATTTTTCGTTTTTTGTTTTATCTATTGTTACTGATTTATTTCCCGATAATGATATTAATAATCCACTGTTATCTTGATTTTCAGCATTGTTAATTGTTATTTTTGTTTCAATACCATTTGAGGCATTATCTTTAAAAGTTCCATATTCGGCTTTTACTACTAATGTAATGTTACCTGATTTTGAAGGCTTATATGTATATTTTGTATCTGTTACAAAGGCAATGTTTTTTAGATTGCCATTAGAATCTTTTTCATATATACCAAATCCGTTACCACCTAGAACATTTTTATTATATGATAGACGATTATCTAGATAAAATGATGATTGGTTACCATAAACAGAATTTGAAAAGTATTTTGATAGATATGAATTATCTAATACATTTGGTACTTTCCAATTCCATGTTAGTTCATAGCCATTAGTTGTTTTTGTTGTTTTTAAATTTGTTACATCGTCTAGTTTGTCATATCTTGGAGATATTTCGGTAGGTTGAGTTCCTTTCTTGAAATATTCTGTTATTTTCATGTCAGTTGGTGTATATGCACTTGGAAGCATGGCTGGCCAAGTATCTTTTTCCACAGTTACTGCTACTACTGATGATGGTACTTCCCATGTTTTTGTTGTTCGAGGAAAATATTTCATTACTGCTCGCATTACATCATCTTTTATGTATGATACATCTCCTAAATAATGTTCACTATCTATTTTGGTGTATCCGTACCAAAGAGCTATGGCATGCTCTGGAGAATATGCAACAGTCCAAAGATCATTTATGGCATTAGATGGTAGTCCTTTTGCTTTTTTTGTTGCTTCATCTAAATTAGATGTTCCTGTTTTAGCAGCCATTGACATTCCATTTATTTTTGCTCCACCATCAAAATAATATGGATTATCGACAGCGGTTTTTAATGTGTTATTCATTAAGTATGCAGTGGCTTCTGACATTACTTTTTCTTTATCCTCATTAAATTCTACTACTTCCCCAGTAGAACGGTATTCTATTTTTGTTACTGCATGTGTTTCAATATGATATCCACCATTTGCAAAGCAAGCATAGGCTTCAGCCATCTCTAGTGGTGTTACGCCATAACTCATACCACCTATTGCATAGGCTTCATTAAGTAGATTATCTGCTCCATTATCATATTTTTTGTAATTAGCAGAACTTGTACTATATGCTATATCTAGTCCTAGACCATTTACAAAGTTTGCTATATTTTTTTTATCTACTTGTTGAAAAGCTTTTAATGCTGGTACGTTTCTTGACACACCAACGGCTTGTTTTAATGTTATTAATCCTTGATATTTATTATCCCAGTTGTTTACGGATGGACCATTAGTATATGCCCATGGTTCATCATTGAATAGGGTATAAGTAGAAAAATTGTTATATTCAAATCCTGGGCCATAATCGAATAATGGTTTTGCTGTACTTCCTGGTTGTCTGTGTGACTGCGTTGCATAGTTCCAGTCTCCGGCTTGTCTATTTCTGCCTGCTCCTATTGCTATTATTGTTCCATCATTTACGTTAGTAACAGCAATACCAGCTTGTACAACATCATCTACCCATCTGGTGTATGCTTCACCATTTAATACTTTATTAATTCCATCTTGTACTTCTCTATCCATTGCGGTATAGATTTTCATGGAAACCTTAGTTGGATTGTTTCCAGTTTTACTTTCTACTTCTTCAATTACTGTATCAATATATCCTTGATAATCAGCTTTGGATCCAGTTCCAACTAGCATGCTTTCTATAGGAACAGCTTCAGCCATTTGTCTTTCCTCTTCAGTGATATATCCATGTAATTTCATTAGTTTTAAGACAATACTTCTTCTTTTAGCAGCAGCTTCAGGATTTGTATATGGGTTATATCTGCTTGGTGCTTGATACATTCCTGCGAGTAGGGAAGCTTCTGGTAAACTTAATTCTGATACGGTTTTTCCAAAATAGTATTTTGATGCTTCACCAACACCATAAATCATTCCACCTAAACCACTATCATTAACGTACATTTGTAGTATTTCTTCTTTAGAATATCTTTTTTCCATGAAAAATACTGATAGGTATACATCTTTAAATTTACGAATTAGTTTTTCAATTCTTCCTTCTTTGTTATCTTTTTTTGTTAAATTATTTTTTACGGTTTGCATTGTTATGGTAGAAGCTCCACCAGCTTCATCACGACCTATTAATTGAAGAGCTGTTGCTTTTAAAAATCTTGCTGTATCTACACCATTGTGCTGAAAGAATCTTGAATCTTCGGTAGCTATTATGGCATCTATTAGAACTTCAGGTAATTCATCATAATCAACTTCTTCTCTTTTTTGATCTCCTAAAGTTGCAATTATTCCGCCATCTTTATCGTAAATAACTGTTTGTTCTTGATTTTTAAATGCTTCTGGATTAAAATTACCACATGATATAACGATATAAATAAATAATAACAATATTGAAGCAACTCCAAAAATGCTAAGACCAAGCATTACTGTTAATATTTTTCTAAAGATTGTTTTATTTTTAAAATCGAATTTTCTTTTTACTTCGCTTGTTTTTCTAACATTTCTTTTCTTTGATATTTTTTTATTTCTACTGTTTTTTTCTTCTTTAATCTTTTCTTTTTTATTTAGTCTAATTGGATTGATTTTAATATTCGATATTTTTTCTTTTATAGTATCGAATATTTTACTAATGTTAATTTTCCTTTTTCTCTTTCTAGAACTCACAACTTCAACTTCCTTTCCTTCTGATAAGTTGTTATCAGGTACATTTTTTTCTTTTTTAATTATATTTATTTTGGAGTACATAATTAGTAGTGGAATTGTAATAATAAGAATAAGCAATCCTTTTACTTTGAAGGCTATTATACTAAGTATTAATGTTAATATGAAAAATATTATAGCTAAATAATTCATTTTTCTTTTAGCAGATCATCTATAATTTTTATGTAGTCTAGTCTTGGTGCATACTTAATACTTATTTTATAGCAATTTTCTTCAAAGTAGGATAGTGGTATTGATTTTCTGTCATTATCCTTTAAATATTCCATTAAATCTTCACCCATAAGAATATAGTCTTTATTTATTAACGTAAATCTTACTATGAGAAAGACAATTCCTCCATGGCGTATTACTTTTTTAATGTGCTCTATTTGATGTTTATGAATATTATTGATGGAATAACTTGTTTTTGATTTTGTTTCTTTAGCATCAAATTCGATATAATATCCTTTATATATACCATTATAATCAAGTGTTGATTGTGTTTCAAAAAAACCATCTGTTATTCGCATACTATTATAGTCTGTTTTTGTTATTCTAATTGGGGTTGGCTTCTTATATATTAAAGCAATATCATTATCTATGTAATATTTATTTGTGATATTAATATCATTTTCTAATCCCATACCACGATTAGCATAGGTGCTATTAAAATTTATCCTGTAGTTCAAAAACATCACCTAATTAATTATACTATAAAAAAGAAAAAAATTCTATATATATAGGAAAAGTTTTTATTATAAACAAAAAAACTACTTAGAGTAGTTTAATCTAAATCTTTCATAAATAGTCTTAATTGTACTAGACCTGAGATTAGGACAAGAACATAAACTATTCTAGTAAGTAGTGTTCCATCTCCGAATAAGTATTCGACTAGGTTGAAATCAAATAGTCCTACTAATCCCCAGTTTATACATCCTATGATAGCGATGGTTAGTGTTATTTTATGTAGTATATTCATATTATCCTCCTTTTTACTTTTATTTTGTGCAAAATTTAGTAAATTATTCATCATATATATTTATTTTATTTAATATAATTGATTAGAAAGATAAGAGGTGAATAATGAAAAGAAAATTGTTTTTTATTTTGATGTTGGGATTATTCTTTTTAAGTGGATGTGGTAAGGTAAATGAGAAAGATGCTATTAATAATTTTGAAAAGAAAATAAATGGAGCTAAAAGTTATTATTTGGAAGGAAAACTTGATATTGTTAATAATGAAGATGTCTATACATATGATGTTAAAGTTTCGTATATGGAAAATGATAATTATAAAGTTGATTTAGTTAATACTGTTAATTCTCATCAGCAGATTATTCTTAGAAACAATGAAGGAGTATATGTTATTAGTCCAAAGATTAATAAAAGTTTTAAGTTTCAAAGTGATTGGCCATATAATAATTCTCAAGTTTATTTATTGAAACCAATACTTGATGATATTAAAAATGATGATAGTAAATCTTTTGAAAAAGTTGACGATGGTTATAAGATTGTTGTTGGAGCTAATTATCCAAATAATCCTAAACTTACTCATGAGGAAATATATTTAGATAAAGATGGAAATATTTCTAAAGTAGTTGTTCTTGATAAAGATGGTAATAGTGAAATAACGATGTCTTTTAATAAGATAGACTATGGTAAAAAGTTTGATGATAATTATTTTGATCTTAGAACGATAATTGATGTAGAAGAAGAGAATAATAACGTAAATAATGATAATACTAATAGTGAAGAAAAAACTAAGGAAACTAGTACTATTGAAGATATAATTTATCCAATGTATTTACCTACTAATACTTATTTAACTAATACTGAGAAAGTTAATAAGGATAATGGAGAAAGGTTAATTCTTACTTTTGATGGCGATAATCCTTTTATGTTAATTGAAGAAACCGCTACATATGAAAAAGAACACTTAATTGTTCCTACTTATGGTGATTTAGAATTAATGGCTTCAACTGTAGCAATTGTCAATGAAAATAGTGTTAATTGGTTAGATAATGATATTGAATATTATGTTGTAAGCGATAAATTATCTAAAAATGAATTATTAAATATAGCTAGAAGTATATCTGTTATTCCTGTAAGCAAGTAATGACTTGCTTTTTTTGTTTATTTATTGTATATTTAAGATGGTGATAGAAGTATGAATATATATGAAAATAAACCTTTTCGAGTGTTTAGTGCTGATTATTTTGGAGGAAATATTACTAGTACTGCGGGAGTATATTATATCACTGATAAGCAGCTATTATTTAAATCCTATGCAAGAACTGAAGAAGATGGTGGGAGAGAAAATCTTTCTGATCATTCTCAAATAATAAGAGAAATAGATGGACTAATATATGATGATAATGATATGGATTCTAAAACTGATAGAAGACCATATAACATTTATATTTATATGTCTAAAGACTATTATAGTGATTTTATGCAGTTTGTAATATCTCTTCCTGAAAGCGGACATATTAGTTTATCACAGCGTATTTTTTTATGTAAAGTGTTAGATGAATTAGATCAATATAATAAATATGTATGCTTACCTCTTAAAAAATGTAAATATATTAGCGTTTTTAATAATGATGATGATGATACAAAGTATTTTAATGTAGAGGAAGCAAGAACAAAAATAAGTGAATGTGTAACTGATTATCAAGAATTACATTTAGAGAAAATAGATGGTGATGTGTTAGAAAAAAATGGTATCTATGGTAAAACATTAAGTGATGATGAAATAGAAAAAGTTATAAGAAAGTATATTGATTTTAGTGAATGTAATAGTGCTAATGATTTATTAAGAATAATGAAATTATGTGATAGATACTATAATGATAGTTATTATCGTGATTATTTTCTTAAGGTATTTCCTAATTATTTAGAAGTTGAACATTTAATTAAAGAAATGAAACCAGATAATATGAATGTTGTTGGTATATCACTTAATAATATATATGATGTTTTGAGTGGCAATTATAGTGAAACTAATGGTAATAAGAAAAGATAGAAATGATACAATTATTTTTGTATCTTTTTCTTTATTAAAAGAAAAGTTTATGTTAAACTATTAAGAGAAAGAGGGATAGTATGATATATTTTGATAATAGTGCTACGACTATGGTAGATAATAATGTATTAGAAACATATATTAAAGTGTGTAAGAATTATCCAGGTAATTCTAATTCTTTACATAAACTTGGTATTAAGAGTAAAGAATTAGAAGAATATGCTACGAATAATATTGCTAAGTATTTAGGCGTTAAGTCTAATGAAATAATATATACATCTGGTGCTACTGAGAGTAATAATACGGTATTTAAGGGGATTGCTTTTAGGTATAGAAATCGGGGCAATCATATTATTACTAGTCATTTGGAACATTCCAGCATAATAGAAACTTGTAAGTATTTAGAAAGGAATGGTTTTATAATTGACTATGTTAATATTAATAAAGATGGTACTATTAATATAGATCATTTAAAGAGTTTGATAAACGATAAGACAATTCTTGTTAGTATTGCTGCGGTTGATAGTGAACTTGGTGTTAAACAAGATATTAAGAGTATTAGTAGGATAATAAAAGAATATCCTAAATGTTTTTTTCATGTTGATGCTACACAGGCTATTGGTAAGATTAAAATTGATTTTAATGATATGGATTTTATGTCAATGTCAATGCATAAAATATTTGGTATGAAGGGTATTGGACTTTTAATTAAGAAAGAAAATATTGTTATTGATAATTTAATACATGGTGGTAAATCATCTACTGTTTATAGGGGGGGTACCCCAGCGCTTCCTTTAATTGTTTCATCGATGAAGGCATTAGAATTAGTGATTCCTAATATTGAGAATAATTATAAATATGTCGAAGAACTTAATAAAAAAATAGTATCATGTTTAAAAAAATATGATAAAATACATATTAATAGTACTGATAAGAGTATACCTTATATTATTAATTTTAGTGTATTGGATATTAAACCAGAGACATTTATTCATGCAATGGAAGAAGAAGATATTTATCTTGGTACGAAGAGTGCTTGTTCTACTGGTGATATCTCTGATAGTGTATATTCTATATATAAAGATAGAGAGATTGCTTCATATAGTATTAGAATTAGTTTATCATATAAGAATACGAAAGAAGAAGTAAATAGGTTTATAGAGATATTTGATAAAGTTTATGATAAATTGATGTTTAAAAAGTAGAAAGATAATACATAATAAAAATAGGAAAAAGAAGTTCTAAATTTTGCAGGTGATTCTGAAGTTTAGAACTTCTTTTTGTACAAGTATTGACAAATTGAGAAAAACTGATATAATAAATAACCAATTGAAGAACTTTTGGGGGCTTTTATGAAAAAGAATAAGAAATTACTAATTATTGTTTGGAGTTTAATATTATTATTCTTACTAGTGTGGTCTATTAATATAAAAAGAAGTGATAATGAATATGTTCTTAATATTGATATACAGCAAAATGGTAATATTAATAATCCAATAGATTATAAAAAGATAATTAATGATGTTAGAAATGAATACCAGAATGATGATATTGTAGGTATTCTGAGCATAGATAATACTGATTATAGAGTTCCGATACTCCAGGGAGATGATAATAGTTATTATTTAAATCACGGCCCTAATGGTAAAAGAAATTCTATTGGATCAGTATACTTAGACTACAGAGTAGATATTGACTCTAGTAGGAAGCTATTAATATATGGTCATAATTCATCTAGAACCGATATGCCATTTAAGATTCTAGAAGAATTTTATGATATAAATTACTTTAATAATCATAAATATATGAGTATTATTACAAGTAATACGGAAAAGAAATATGAGATCTTTTCGGTATATGTAGAAACTAGTGATTTTTCTTATATGAATCTTAAACTAAGTGATGAAGAATTTAGTAATCAATTTAAGATGTTTAAGGATAAATCATTATATGATACAGGAGTAGAAGTAATCGATACTGATGAAGTATTAGTGCTTCAAACTTGTAGTACTCATAGAGATTATAGTAATTATAAATATAAATATCTATTAATAATATTAAGGAGGGTTTTATAAATGAAAAAGATATTTAATAAGTTTACAAAAATTTTATTACTTGTAGTTATGATTATATCTGACTTAATGACTCCAATTAAGGTATTTGCTGATGAAATGGATGCCGTTACTCCTAAAAAAGGTGATGTCGGAATTAACGAGACTGTAAGTAATGAAGGAAGTGTGACTGTAACTAAAGGAACACTAGATAATCCTGGGGATGTTATGGTTACAAAGACAGTTAAGAAAAATGGTGAAGGAAAATATACTGTCGAATTTGAAGTGAAAGGAAAGGATGTTGAAAGTACTACTACTAGTGTTAGTCCAGTATATGCAGTTGTAGTATTTGATAGATCAGCTAGTATGAGGGAATATAACTATGACAATTGTATACGTTATGGTTTATTTGGCCTTTGCGCTGAATATGAAGAAGTTAAGTTTTCAGCAGCTGTTGAGGGAGCTAAAACTTTTGCTAGTTCTCTTTTAGAAAAAATTCCAAATGCTCAAATAGGGTTGGTAACTTTTTCTACTTCAGCAAGTGTTGCAAAAGATTTTAATTCAACTCTAAATAATGATTTATCAGATGCTAATTTTGGTAGTCCTAGTGGTGGAACTAATTTACATGCTGGTTTAATTGAAGCTAATGAACTATTATCGAATAGCAGCATTCCAGAAAATGCTAAAAAGTATGTTGTTATAATAAGCGATGGTGAACCAACATATTATATCAATGCAAATGGCAATCCTGATGGTCCTGGTAGTAAAACAGACGAAGATGTTTATAATAATACTTTAAGTATGGCAGATGCAATAAAAGAATATGCTGAGGTTTTTTCAATTGGTTATAGTTTATCAACTGAAGAGGTTTATAATGGAATGACTGCTGCAGATATTCTTAAAAACATGGCAACAGAAGATGATGTGACTGAAGAAGATTATATTAGACATTACTATGATTCTGATCCAGAAAAAGTAGCTTCAGCATTTAACGAAATTGCAACTAGTATAAGTAAATTACCTGCTGGTACAGGGGCTACATTAACAGATAATATTGGTTCTAGTTTTAGTGTTGATGCGAATAGTTCTAATTTAATTACAGTAACTGAAAGTAGTGTAAGTAATACTGATAAATTTGATATTACTGAACAAGGAACTAAGATTAGCTTTGATGTTGAAATTAATGGTGACGAAGCTGATGGATGGGTTAATGTTAACGAAGGTTTTGCTTTAACTTATACTGATGCTAATGGTGAAGAAAAAACTATTACATATGGTGCTAATGAACCACAACCACAGGTTTATTGGGAAAGAAATACTTATAATTATGTAATTAATTATTATAAAGATGAGATTACTAATACTAGTGATAGTACTCATTATTTAGGTACTTCTGGTAATTTAAGTGCATTTAATGGGGAAGTTATAACTTTAAATGATACAGAAAAGAAAGCTTATTTACCAAGTGTTGGTTATGAATTATCTGATAGTAATGTTTATACTATTACAGTAGATAAAACTAAAGATAATGTTATTAATGTTTTATATGAAAAGATTGATTTAAATTATATTGTTAAATATTTCTTTGATGGTATTGAAAATGAAGATTTAAGAGTAAGTACTAATCCATGTAAATATGGTGATGAAATTAATGCTTTAGATAAGGCTTTAGAAGAAGTTCCAGAAGGATATGTACTTGATGAGGCTAAAACTAAAGAAGTTAATGATGGCGTATATAAAATTACTGATAATAATACAGTGGTTAATGTATATTACAAAAAGATAGCACTTGTATATGGTGTTAAATATTTATTTGAAGATGAAAATGGATATGCTGAAAGAAGCGATGTTCCATCTATAAGTAATATTGATGCTAAATATGGTGATGAAATTAATGCTCTAGATAAGGCTTTAGAAGAAGTTCCAGAAGGATATGTACTTGATGAGACTAAAACTAAAGAAGTTAATGATGGTAAATATACTATTACTGATAATGATACAATAGTTAATGTATATTACAAAAAGATCGAACTTACTTATGATGTTAAGTATTTATTTGAAGGTGAAAATAACTACTATGCCGAAAGAAGCGATGTACCTAGTATTAATGATGTTGATGCTAAGTATGGTGATGAAGTAAGTTATAGTGATTATTTACTTGATAATATTCCTACTGGTTATGTACTTGATGAAGCTAAAACTAAAGGAAATAATAATGGTGAATATACTATTACTGATAATGATACAGTAGTTAATGTATATTATAAAAAAATAGAACTTACTTATGATGTTAAGTACTTATTTGAGGACTTAAATGGTAACTATGTTGAACTTGGTAATATTTCCGGTAAAGAAGATGTTCCTGCTAAATATGGTGATGAAGTAAGTTATAGTGATCATGCTCTTGTTAGTGTACCTGAAGGATATATAATAGATACTACTAAAAGTACAGAAGTTAATAATGGTAAATATGTAATTATTAATAATGATACTACTGTTTATGTATATTATAAGAGATTAAATTATGGATTTACTGTTAATTATCATTTTAATGGTACTCAATTTGATGAAGCTTATACTGCTGATGCTGTATATGGTTCTACATTAAAAGCTACTGATTATGTAGTAGAAAGTATTGACAATACTAAGATAAAGAATAAATATAATGAAGAAGATTATTTCTTAGATCCAAATGAAAGTGATAATAGTGCTTCTATTACTGTTGGTACTGATAGTAATAGCAATGTATTAAACTTACATTATATTAGTACTTTCTTTGAAGAAAATGCTGAAGAAATTGATAAGAGTACTACTACTAAGGAGGTAACTAGTGCTAATCAAGTAGTTGATTATACTATTACTTATAATAATACTATTAATAATGTAAGAGAAGGAGACAAGGTTACTGTAACTGTTGTTGATAATCTTCCATTTGAAATAGTTGAGGATAGTTCTAACTTGACAATTACTGATGAAAACGGTAATGAAATAGTTGGTGTATATAATAGTACAGATAAGACTATTACTTGGACTTTTGAAGAGACTATTAGTGAATTTGCTTATGAATATAAGATTAATAAGAATATTTCATTTAGCGTAGTTTATAAAGATTTTGCTGATATTAGTTCAAGTGAAGAAAATGAATTAGTTAATACTGCTAATGGTATGACTACTATTAATGGTAATAGCACAGATGGGGATACTAGTGATTCTGCTGAAATTCCTGTTAGAATCGAAGGTAATTTAACTGTTATTTATAGAAGCAAGGATGAAGTATTTGAAAAAGTTACTACTACTAAACTTGCTGGCAGTGAATATACTACAGAAGCTAAAGATTTCTTTGGATATCATTTAGTAGAAGTTAATGGTTCTGAAAAAGGTGTATATGTTGCTGAAGATACTATTACTGTTGAATATATATATGAATTAAATGATGGTGAAATTACTAATAATAAAGTAACTAAAGAAGGACCTGAAATTATTAGTGATATTAATGACTATACTGAGTATGTATTTACTTATGATGGTACTGTTAAAGATTATATTGGTAAGGCTACCCTTACTGTAACTGATGTTCTTCCATATGAAATATATCGTGCTTCTTATGATGATAGATGTGATTATGATTTTGATAATAATACATTTACTTGCAAGGTAGAATATGATATTACTGAAGAAGATTATGTTAATGGAAAATATAATATTCATGAAGAATTTTACTTAAATGTTATTTATGGTGAAATTGATAGTGATGTTATTACTAATAAAGTAGATTCTAAATTAGAACTTAGAAAAGTATATAAGGACTCTGAATCTTCCGTAGATAGTAAAATACTTAAAGGTGAATTACTTGTAAGTTATGTTGATGAAGAAGGTAATGTATTAGATAGTTATACTATTACTGATCATGCTGGACTTTATTATGAAACTGAAGAGAGAGAATTTGAAGGATATACATTTAAGAGTAGTTCTGATAATACTGAAGGATTCTTAATAGCTAATGAAACTGTATATGTAGAATATGTATATAGTAAGAATATTGGTACATATGAAGAATTACCTCCATTTACTGGTGTTGAAGATATTTCAGTAAATTATATTGGATACATATTAGCGGCTTTCTTATTCATCTTACTTGGTAAGAAGAAAGAAACTAAAAATAATTAATTAGGATAGATCCTATATGGGTCTATTCTTTTTTTAAGAAATTTGTTAAAATTTTATAATTTTTAAAATAAATCTTGTATATATATTATAGAGGAGATAGAGGAGCAATTAATGCTTCTTTTTTTATGGGGTGATTTTATTTTGCAAAGAATAATATTTGGATTAATAGATGTAAAGAAAGTAGGTAATAAAAAACATGGAATATAAAGATAACAAAATTAAATATTATGAAGAAATAAAAAATGAATTAATAAATAATGAAATAAAGAAAAAGGTAAAAGATTATAGTAAAAATAAAAGTGATTTAGATACTTATTATAATGTAGGAAAGAAACTTGCAGAGGCTGGTAAACATTATGGCGAAGGAATAATTAAAGAATATTCTAATAGATTGAAAAAAGAGATTGGCCAAAAATACGACGAAAGAACTTTGAGAAGAATTAGACAATTCTATTATGTCTTTTCTGAAAACTGGTCGACAGTGTCGACCAGTTTGTCATGGAGTCATTATACAGAGTTATTATCTATAAATGACATTAATAAAATTAAATATTATATAAAGGTTACTGAAGAACTTAATTTATCAGTTAGAGAGTTAAGAACTAAAATTAAAAGTAATGAATATGAAAGATTACCTATTGATACTAAGAAGAAATTAGTTAATAAAGAAGAAAATAAAATTGAAGATTTTATTAAAAATCCTATTATTATACATAATCCTAGTAATATAGAAGTATTAAAAGAAAAAGTATTACAAAAATTAATATTAGAAGATATGGATAATTTTTTAAAAGAACTTGGGAATGGTTTTTGTTATATTGGTAATGAATATAAAATAAAGATGGGAAACTCTTATAACTATATTGATATACTCTTATATAATTATATTTATAATGCATTTGTAGTAGTGGAACTTAAGGTAACAGAACTAAGAAAAGAATATATAGGGCAATTGGAAGTATATATGAATTATATAGACAATAATCTTAAAACTATTAATCAAAATAAAACAATAGGCATTATTGTTTCTAAGAAAAATAATAAATATATTATGGAGTACTCAAGTGATCCTAGAATATTAAGTAAGGAATATATACTAGTGTAGAAGAATAATACTTGAATTAATAAATGTAAAGAAAGTAGGTAATAAAAACATGAAATTTGAGGATAGCAAAATTAAATATTATGAAGAAATAAAAAATGAATTAATAAATAATGAAATAAATAAAAAGGTAAAAGATTATAGTAAAAATAAAAGTGATTTAGATACTTATTATAATGTTGGTAAACTTTTAATTGAGGCTCAGGGTGGAGAAGATAGAGCTAAATATGGTAATTATTTAATAAAGGAGTATTCTAGAAAATTAACTGTTGAATTTGGAAGTGGATATTCTACTCGTTCTTTAAAATATATGAGAAAATTTTATCTTTTTCAAAAAGGGCAACCGGTGGTTGCCCAAATGTCCTGGTCACATTATTGTATTTTATTATCTATAAATGATGACAATAAAATAAATTATTATATTAATCAAATTATAAATAGAAATCTTTCTAAAAGACAATTACAAGATATTATTAAAAATAAAGAATACGAAAGATTACCTATTGATACTAAGAAGAAATTAATTTCTAAAGAAGAAAATAAAATTGAAGATTTTATTAAAAATCCTATTATTATACATAATCCTAATAATATAGAAGTAGTAAAAGAAAAGGTACTACAAAAATTAATATTAGAAGATATGGATAATTTTTTAAAAGAACTTCGGAATGGTTTTTGTTATATTGGTAATGAATATAAAATAAAGATGGGAAACTCTTATAACTATATTGATATACTCTTATATAATTATATTTATAATGCATTTGTAGTAGTGGAACTTAAGGTAACAGAACTAAGAAAAGAATATATAGGGCAATTGGAAGTATATATGAATTATATAGATAATAATCTTAAAACTATTAATCAAAATAAAACAATAGGTATTATTGTTTCTAAGAAAAATAATAAATATATTATGGAGTACTCAAGTGATCCTAGAATATTAAGTAAGGAATATATACTGGTATAGGAGAATTAATTAATGGATTCTTCTAGTAGAAGTTTTCCGCGGATTAACCCCGTTAATCCGTTAGCGAAGCGGTTAAATATAATCTAGAAAATATTTTTTAAAGAAAATTAGCAATAAAGTGTTGACATTGCTAATTAATAGTAATATAATGATATTAGCAATGAAAGAAAATAATTGCTAAAGGAAGTGATTTCTTTGATAACTAATAGACAGAAAGAAATACTGAAAGAAATAGTTGAAGAGTATATTAAGAGTGCTAAACCTGTTAGTTCTAATCATATTTGTAAGAAACTTAAGTGTTCTTCTGCAACAATTAGAAATGAAATGGTTAGACTAGAAGAATTACATTTTCTAGAGAAGAATCATTTTGCATCAGGTAGAATACCTAGTGAAGAAGGTTATAAGTATTATGTTGATAACTTAATGGCTCCGAAAGATATGACGGGAGAAGATATGCTTAAACTTCAAACGATATTTAAGAATAATTCGTTAGATCTTAATGATACGATTAAGAAGAGTATTGAGATAGTTAGTGAGATTACTAATTATACCGCTATTGTGTTAGGTAGTTCATCTAAGGAAAATAGACTTAAGAAAGTAGAAGTAGTACCACTAGAAGATAATAGAGTATTATCTATTGTAATTACTGATAGAGGTATTGTTCAACATAAGATACTTAACTTACCTGATAGGGTATCTAATGAAGATGTTAAGAAAACAGTAGAACTTATTAATAAATTAGTCGTAGGTACTCCGATTAATGAAGTTAGTGAAAAGTTAGAGTATGAAGTTAAACCAATAATAAGAGATTATGTTAGTCAGTATGAAGCTTTATATAATACTTTTTATGATGCATTTCATGAATTTACGGTAGAAAGAAATAATAATACTTATTTTGGTGGTAGAACGAATATGCTTAAACAACCGGAATTTAATAGCATTGATAAGGTAAAAGAGATACTTAGTAAGTTTGAGGATGCTGATAGTATTTCGAAGATGAGAGAAGAAGATAATGGTATTAACATCTATGTTGGCAGTGAGACAGAACTTATGGATGATGTATCTGTTATTAAAACAAAATATAATGTTGATGGAGAAGAGGGTACAATTGCTATTATTGGTCCTAAAAGGATGGAATATGGTAGAGTTGTAGCACTTCTTGATTATATAAAAAATAACCTGGGAGGTAATGATGAGTAAAGATAAGAAGAAAAAGGTTGAAGAAATAAAAGAAGAAAATTGTGGATGTGCAGAAGGTAAAGAGTGCACCTGTGGTGAGGAGTGTAATTGCGGAGATTCTTGCGAGTGTGGGGAAGAATGTAACTGCTCAGAAGGATGTTCTTGTCATGAAGAATCTAATATAGATGATGAAAGAGAATTATTAGGAAAGAGAATTAAAGATTTAGAAGAGGCTCTTCTTAGAAGTCAAGCTGAACTTATTAATTATAAGAAGAGAAAAGATGAAGAGACTGATAGAATTATAAAGTATGCTGAAGAAGATATTTTAAAAGGTTTCTTACCAATACTTGATAATTTTGAAAGAGCGATAGGTATGGATGATGATAATCCTAATGATGAAGTATCAAAGTTTCTTGAAGGGTTTAAACTAATGCACAAACAAATACAAGAACTACTATTTAAGTTTGATGTTAAAGAAATTGATGCTTTAGGTAAAGAATTTGATCCTAGTGTTCATAATGCTGTTGCTATGGATAAGAAAGAGGGCGTTAAGTCTGGAACTGTAACTGAAGTACTTCAAAAAGGTTATATGTACAAGGATAGAGTTCTAAGAGCAGCGATGGTAAAGGTTAATGAATAAAGAGTTAATTAAAGAAATATTATATATTGCTATTGCAATTATCTTATCGTATTTAGCTATTAGATTTGTTATATGGGTATTACCTGTAATACTAGTAGGTTTACTTGCTATCTTTATTTATATTTCAATTAAGAAAGATAAATATAAGAATAATGTTAATGTAGAAAGAAGTACGAATAAGAAGAAAAAAATGAAGGTTATACATGAATTTGATGATAAAGATTAAAATAGAAAAGGAGAATGATATATATGAGTAAAATTATAGGAATTGATTTAGGTACCACTAATAGTTGTGTTGCCGTATTTGAAGGGGGAGAGGCTAAAGTTATTACTAACCCAGAGGGAGCTAGAACTACTCCTTCAGTAGTAGCTTTTAAGAATGGAGATATTATAGTAGGTCAAAAGGCTAAGAACCAAATGGTTACGAATAAAGATACAATATCTTCAATTAAGAGAAAAATGGGTACTAGTGAGAAAGTGGAAGCAAATGGTAAGAAGTATACACCAGAAGAAATTTCTGCGATGATACTAGGAGACCTTAAGAAGACTGCGGAAGCTTATCTTGGTGAGACTGTAAGTAAGGCTGTTATTACTGTTCCAGCTTACTTTAATGATAGTCAAAGACAAGCTACGAAGAATGCTGGTAAGATAGCAGGACTTGAAGTAGAAAGAATTATTAATGAACCTACTGCTGCTGCTTTAGCATATGGTCTTGATAAACAAGATAAGATGCAAACAGTACTTGTTTATGACCTTGGTGGTGGTACATTTGATGTATCTATTCTTGAACTAGGTGATGGTGTATTTGAAGTTAAATCTACTAGTGGTAATAATAAACTAGGAGGAGACGACTTTGATGAGAGAATTATGGACTGGATGGTTAAGGAATTTAAGAAAGAATCTGGTATAGACTTATCTAATGATAAAATGGCTATGCAAAGAGTTAAAGATGCTGCGGAAAAGGCTAAGAAAGATTTAAGTGGTATGACTACTACTGAAATTTCACTTCCATTTATTTCTCAAGGTGAAGAAGGTCCAATTCACTTAAATATGAGTTTAACGAGAGCTAAATTTGAAGATTTAATTAGTGATTTAGTAGAGTCTACGACTGAACCAGTAAGAAAAGCTTTAAAGGATGCAGGACTTACTCCTAAAGATATTGATAAAGTATTGTTAGTAGGTGGTTCTACGAGAATACCATGTGTTCAAGAACTTGTTAAGAAAGAACTTGGTAAAGAACCTTCAAAAGAAGTTAACCCTGATGAAGTTGTTGCTATGGGTGCTTCTATTCAAGGTGGAGTTTTAACTGGCGATGTTAATGATATTGTATTACTTGATGTTACACCATTATCACTTGGTATTGAGACATTAGGTGGCGTTATGACGGTTCTTATTCCTAGAAATACGACTATTCCTACTAGTAAGAGTCAAGTATTTTCAACAGCTGCGGATAATCAACCAGCTGTAGACATTCATGTTTTGCAAGGTGAAAGACCAATGGCAAATGATAACAAGACACTTGGTAACTTCCAATTAACTAATATTCCACCTGCTCCTAGAGGAGTACCACAAATTGAAGTTTCATTTGATATTGATGCTAATGGTATAGTTAATGTTAAAGCAAAAGATTTAGGTACGAATAAAGAGCAATCTATTACAATTACCGCTACGAATACTTTAAGTGATGAAGAAATTGATAAGATGATGAAAGAGGCCGAAAAAAATAAAGAAGCCGATGCTAAGAAAAAGGAAGTAGCAGATGCTAAGAATGAGGCTGAACAAGTTGTCTTTATGACAGAAAAAGCCCTTAAAGATTTAGGTGATAAAGTAACTGATAGTGATAAAAAAGAAGCTGAAGAGTTAATGGAAGAAACTAAGAAAGCAATAGAAACAGAGGACGTTGAAAAAATTAATAAAGCTAAAGATAAACTATTAGAAAAAGCTAATGCACTTGCTACGAAGGTTTATGAAGAGGCTGCTAAAAATAATCAAAGTAATGCTGAAACTACTGAAGAATCTAAGGAAGAAAAGAAAACTAAGAAAAATGATGATGGCGTTGTTGATGCTGAATATGAGGAAAAATAAGATAGAGAGTTCTAGGAGACTAGAACTTCTATCTTGTAATAGGAGATATTATGAATAAGAGAGATTATTATGAGGTTTTAGGAGTTTCTAAGACTGCTAGTCAGGATGAGATTAAGTCGGCGTTTAGAAAACTTGCTAAAAAGTATCATCCGGACGTTTCTAAGGAAGAAAATGCTGCAGAAAAGTTTAAAGAAGCACAAGAAGCTTATGCAGTATTATCTGATGAGAATAAAAGAAAACAATATGATCAATTTGGACATGCAGCATTTACTAATAGTCAGGGTGGTTTCTCTGGTTATGAAGGCTTTGATTTTGGTAGTATGGATGATATCTTAAGTGAAGTACTTAAAAACTTTGGATTTCATAATGGAGGAAGTTATTCTAGCAGGGGAGCAAGTAGAAGGCAAGATGGATCAGACTTACTCTATAGAATGACAATATCTTTTGATGAAGCTGTTCATGGTACAAAGAGAGATATTAAGGTAGATGTGGAAGACGAATGTTCAGAATGCGATGGTAAAGGTGGATTTGGTAGTCATACTTGTTCTGATTGTAAGGGTTCTGGTACTGTTACTAGACAGCAGGCTTCTTTATTTGGTTCTTTTATATCGAGAACAACTTGCCCTACTTGTGGAGGTACTGGTACATCTTTTGATAAAACATGCACAAAGTGTCATGGAAGTGGTAGAGAGGTAAAAAATAAAACTCTTACTGTCACTATTCCTAAAGGAGTAGATACTGGTAATAGAATAAGGCTTGCTGGTAAGGGTGAAGCTGGTACTAATGGTGGTTATCCAGGAGACCTTTATATCGAATTTTCTGTTAAAGATGATGAATTTTTTCAAAGAGATGGAAATGATATATATGCGGTAATTCCTATTACTATCACAGAAGCAGTACTTGGATGTAAAAAAATGGTTCCTACGATTAATGGAAATGTTGAACTAACTATTCCTGAAGGCACTAAAAATAATACAAGACTTAGACTTAAAGGTAAAGGAATTGATTCGGATATTAACAGTAGAAAAGGGGATATGTATGTTATTATTAATGTCATTATTCCTAGTAAACTAAATAGAAAGCAAAAAGAATTATTTAAAGAGTTATCTGATACTGATTTAGATAGTGATAGTGAATTTAAAGACTATGAAAAAATACTAAAAAAATATTAGTATTTTTTTCTTTGACAAAATACTTGAATTTTTTTGTTTTTTTTGTTATCTTTATATTAAGAATAGAGAAATCTATTAAAAAGGGAAGGAGAAAAAAATGAGAAGAAAAGTTAAGTATGTTATTGGTACTATTTTGATGGCCTTTTTTATGGTACCTAGTGTTTATGCTAGAGTTGATTATGCAGAAGACACGAAATTAACAGAAGATGTAACTGACCCAACAATAGTTGTTAAGGGAAATGTTATAATTGATTTAAATGGCCATACTATTAATGGTACTGTTCATGTTTTTGGAAATGTAACAATAACAGGTAATGGTATAATTGATGGTGGTAATGCAACTGCTATATGGGTTTATAGGGAAGGAAGTGTTACATTAGAAAATGGTACTATTAGGAGTAATGCTTCATATGAAAATAATGGAAAAAAATATGATGTTAATGCCGTACAAGTAGGTGCAGTTTCAAGTGGTGCCGGTGCTGGAACATTTATTATGAATGGTGGTACTATTACCGGGGCATCATATGGTATTTTTGTTACTAAGGATAGTAGCGTAATTATTAATGGAGGTACTATCGAATCTAAAATAATGGCAATTGCTTCTAATGGTTCACATTCAGAAAGTTATTCTGAAGATAGTGCAAAAATTACTGTTAATGGTGGAATATTAAAATCTGATGCAGTTGGAATTTATGCTCCATCATATGATGGTGTAACAAAGATTACTGGGGGAACAATAATTGGTAAGGAAACTGGTATTGAAATACGTGGAGGTAGTTTGGATGTTACCGGTGGTACTATTCAAGGTGGTTCTGAAAGTGAAACATCATCAACACCAAATGGAAATGGTTCTACAACAAGTAATGCTGGTATCGCAATAGCTCAGCATACTACTTTAGATGATATTAACGTAACAATATCAGGTGGTAGTGTGACATCAATTGGTGGTAATACGGCATTATATGAGTCTAACCCACAAAATAACAGTGCTGAAGATATTGCTAAAGTTACTATTAAAGTAACAGGAGGAACATTTAATGCTACTGGTGCTAATGCTGTTTATTCAGAAGATGTAAGTTCATTTATAACAGGAGGAACATATAGTTCTGATGTTACTGAATATGTTGCTAATGGTTATAGTGTATTCGAAACAGAGGATGGTAAGTTTGTTGTAGATAAAACTGTTGAAATGCCTGATTTACCAGAAGAAACTATTTATATTAATGTAGGTGAAACTTATACTCTTCCAGAGTTAACAGGATATGCTCGTTATGAAATTGCTGATGATGGTGTTTTAAAAATTGAAAAGAATATTATTACTGGTGTAAAAGCTGGTTCTTCATATGTTTTTGCTAATTTAGGTACTAGAAATGGAACTAGTTTTGGAGTTGTTGTTACTTCTGCTAAAGTTAATGGACTTGATGATGTATCAAAAGATTTATTAGATGATATATCAAATGTAATAGAAGGAAATGCTTCTGAAGTAAAAGGTATTGATCAGGAAACACTTGAAAAGATAAAATCGCTTCAGTCTACAGATGGAATTACTTTTGATTTGACTATAGATGAAGTAAATGTTGATGACTTAACTGAAGAGGAAAAAGTTTCTAAGGCAGTGATTAAGAATGGTATTATTGCTGGTTACTATAATATTGATGTTTTAGTAAAAAATGGTGATACAGTTCTTGGAAATGTAACTGAAACTAATAAAGAATTAGAAATTACTCTTGAATTACCTGAATTAACCGCTGTTAAGGAAGGATTTACCAGAGAATATTATGTTATTAGGATTCATGACGGAAAAGTTACTATAATTGATAATGTTACTGTAAATGATAATGGTACTGTAACTTTTAAATCTGATAAATTCTCGACATATGCTTTAGCTTATGAAGATGTTGAAAAAGGAAAAAATACTACTGAAGTTAAAGAGGAAGTTGTACCTCCTAAAACATTGGATAGTGTAATTACTTATATTATTGTTACTTTAGCAGCAACTGCTCTAATTATTTATACATCTTTATATCTAAAGAAAAGATTTAATCATTAAAAAGTGAGACTATTATTTTAATTAATGAAGTGATAAAGTAAAAGTAGAC
>DFLL01000012.1 GCA_002375205.1 Caryophanales bacterium UBA3620 | reverse complement strand
AGTATTATTATTTTCTTTTTTTATTATTATATTACTCATACTTTAATGTATGAAAAAAGAGGAAATCTGCTACTTAAGGTATTTAGCTATTTCCTCATAAACACTTTCTTTTCCTAATTTAGTTACTCCTGAGAATAATATTAAATTATCGTTATCTTTTATATTTAGTTCTTTCGTTATAATGTTTTTATTTTTTTCAATACTATTTTTAGATACTTTATCTACTTTAGTACATATTATTGTTACTGGTATATTATAGTATTTTAAATAGTTATACATTAATATATCATCTTCTGTTGGTTTATGTCTAAAGTCTATTAATAAGAAGACCATTTGCAGGTTATCTCTTGACTTTAAATAGTTTTCTATTATTAGGCCAAACTTCTTTTTTAATGAATTTCTTACTTTAGCAAAACCATATCCTGGAGCATCTACTAAGTAAAATTCATCATTTACTTTATAGAAGTTTAGAGTCTCAGTTTTACCAGGAGTTGCTGATGTTCTAGCATAATTCTTTCTATTAATAATGGCATTAATAAAAGTACTTTTACCTACATTACTTCTTCCTACGAGTAGAAACTCTGGTTTGATATCAGTAGGATACTGACTTTCTCTAACTGCTGATATTATTAGTTCTATTTCATTTATTTTCATTTGGCATCACCGCTTTCATTATAGCAGATTATTTAAAAATAAGCAAATATAGACTTTTTAGAAAAAATATAGGATAAAAAATCCTATATATTATTGTTATATGAATAATTGTCATTTTTTCTAAGTCTATTTTGCTTTTTTAGGAGTTTTCTGTTCTTCTAAATATTCTTTTGATATTGCAATAGTAGGTTCAAATGGTAGACTTTGATTTCCGTTATATAAACATTGGCCGAACTTGTTCATTACTACCCAAAATTGCTCTTGAGTATAACCGTTTTCATCAACTTTTGGGGCTTTAAAATTACCAAACATTTTTTGAACTCCTGGTTGATTTGAATAAAAATTTACCATCTCTTCGTGCTGTTCTTTTAAAACATTAATTCCTGCTTCAGTTAATTTAATATCTACATAGTCATTAATATTAAATATTTTATCTATCTGATCATCTGTATATTCGCCCGGTATTATAATATTAGTCTCAAATGGCAGATTGTTGTTACCATTATAACAATGTTTTCCAAATACATTCATAACTTCCCACAACTGCACTTGGGTGTAGCCGTCTTTGTCAATGCGATTGTTATAAATTTCTAATAAGTTTGGACGTTCCTTTTTCAAAATATCTATTCCTGCTTCAGTCAATTTAATTTTTACGTTGTTATTAATATTAAATTTTTGCACTTTTTCGCACCTCCTAAATTTATTATATATTGCTTTTTTCAATAAGACAATAATTTTTTGCCTTGTTGACACTGATTTGACATTGAATACAAAATGAAATAATTATATTTAAAACTAGTCATAAGAAACAATTAAAAAAGTTTTATTTTTCTATTAATTTTTTTATTAACTCACTAATATTAATACCATATTCTTTAAATAGAAGTGGATACATGCTAATGTTAGTAAAACCTGGCATAGTATTTACTTCGTTGAAATAAAGAGTATCATTGGTATAATCATATAGAAAATCTATTCTTGCTAATTTTTTTAATTCTAACACTTTAAATATTTGCAAGGAAAGCTTTTGAATTCTTGTTTCTAGACTTTTTGATATTTCGGCTGGTATTATTAGATTGCTATCTTTTTCATATTTTGCTTCATAAACATAAAATTTATTTACTGATTTTATTTCTCCGACAGGAGATACATTTAATACTTTGTCTTCTAAGACGGCACATTCTAATTCTTGTGCTTTAACAAATTTTTCAATTACTATTTTATCATCATATTTGAATGCTTCTTTAACATATTTATTTAATTTTTTTGATTATGGGCTATATTTATTCCGATAGATGAACCGCATTTTGCAGGTTTAATAATAACAGGATATTCAAGAGTCATTTTATCGACTGATTCGTTTTCCTTAATGGTGATATATGGAATTCGGGGAATATTATGCTTTTCACATATTATTTTGGTCAATTCTTTGTCATAACTAATGATTGAACCTAGTAAGTCAGTGCCTACATATTTAAATTAAATAGGTTAAATAATCCTTGAAGATTACCATTTTCTTCTGGATTTTCATGTATTATTGGAAATACTATGTCGAATTTTTTTTAATAATCAATTACGTTGTTTATTTTAGTTATATTTCCATTTTTCCATTCGTTTTCTTTTTTCAATAATTCTATATTGTCATTAAAAACGTACCAATTATTAGATAAATCTATTCCTACAACAGATACATCATATTTTTTTTCTATCAATATTTTCTAAGATTGTTTTTGCAGATAAGCATGATATTTGGTGTTCATAGGATTTACCTCCAAATAATATTAGCACTTTTTTCATAGTTACCTCTTTTTCTTAAAAATACCAAATAATTAGACGTTTGTAAAGAAATTATCTTCTTCTTGAATTTGCTATTAGGACATATCTTAGTATTTGAAGTAGGGTAGTAAGAACGGAAGCTACATAAGTAAAGGCTGCTGCTGTTAGGACTTTTTTTGCTCCTTTTTGTTCATCATTAGATAATAGATTTAATTTATCTATTTGTTTTAATGCTCTAATTGATGCGTTGAATTCTACAGGTAAGGTTATTATTTGGAATAATAAGATACTTAGTAGTAATAATACTCCTATTATCATTAGTCTATAGTCAAAGATAGCTCCAATAATAATAGATAAGTATCCTAATTTGGTAAATAGATTAACTGTTGGTACTATTTTAGATCTTATACGCATAGGAGTATAATTTTCTTTATCTTGAATAGCATGACCACATTCATGGGCTGCTACTGAGGCTGATGATATAGTAGTTCCATGATAGATATCAGTAGATAGTTTTACTACTTTTTTTGTAGGGTCATAATGATCTGTTAGGTAGCCTGATGTTTCTAGTATTAAGATATCTTTTAGTCCATTTTTATCTAGTATTTGTCTTGCTACATCAAAACCAGTTAATCTTTTTTTATTTTCTTGTTTTTGATATTTACTATATGTTATCTTTATTAGTAATTGAGATATTATTGTTATTATTAATCCTATCCATATTAGTAAATCATAACTTATATTTATATTACTATAGTTCATTTTTTCTCCTTTATTTAAATATATTAAATGGGTATCTATTAGGTTTATTTAGAGTAAATGTTAGTTTTTCTTTAGTTGTAGGGTGATTAAAGGTAATACTTTCAGCATATAAGGCTATACTTATATTATTTGGATTATCTCCATATTTAGAGTCTCCGATTAATGGATGATTTCTAGAGGAGAATTGGACTCTTATTTGATGAGATCTTCCTGTTATTAAGTTTATTCTTACTAATGATAAATTATCTTTAGTATTTAGTAATTTATATTCTAGTTTAGAATATTTTCCTTTTTCTTTACTAGTTACATAACTAATATTTTCTTTTTCATTTTTAACTAGGTAGTCTTCGAATATTCCTTCTTTAGGAATTACTCCTTGAATAACCGCTAGATAGGTTTTATGAAAGGTATTTGTTCTTATTTGGTCACTTAATCTAGAAGCTGCTTTTGAGGTTTTGGCAAAGACCATTATTCCTCCGACTGGTCTATCTAACCTATGGACTAATCCTAGGTAGGCTTCACCTGGTTTATTTTCATTCTTTTTTCGGTAGTCTTTTAACATTGTTATTAAATCGATATCATTTGTGTTATCTTTTTGTACGGGTATATTTATTGGTTTTTCTATTACTAGGAGATGGTTATCTTCATATATTATATTAATTTTTGGTAACTTTTCCATATATTCCACATGGTAATATAAGATTGTCTTCGGTTACTGGTAGGGTATTTTCTCCTGTTTCAATTTTTTGACCAATAAACTCTTTTTTTAAGATGTTATATAGGGATATATGACTTATACCTGTTGTATAACTACTTATTAATAAAAATGAATAATCTTTATCTAATACTTCTTTTACTTTTTCTAATAGAATAGGGAAATCTTTTTCAAATTTCCATACTTCTTTATTTGGACCTCTTCCATAACTAGGTGGATCCATTATTATTCCTTGGTAAGTGTGTCCTCTTCTTTTTTCTCTATCTAAGAATTTTAAAACATCGTCTGTAATAAATCTAATGGTATTATTATCTAATTTGGATAAATGCATATTTTCTTTAGCCCAGTCATTCATTCCTTTTGAAGCATCGACATGGACTACTTCGGTTGCTCCTGCGGAAGAAGCTGCCATAGTAGCACATCCTGTATAGGCAAATAAATTTAAGACATGCATTTCTTTATGGGTATTCATATATTCTTTTACTTTTTCTTCGATGTAATCCCAATTTGATGATTGTTCAGGGAAAATACCGGTATGTTTAAAGTTAGTAGGAGATACTTTAAATGTTAATTCTTTATAGTTTATTGTCCAGTACTCTGGTAACTTTTTTTTATATTCCCAGTAGCCTCCTCCTGTTGTACTTCTGTGGTAGTGGGCATCATAATTATTCCATATATTTTTTTTCTTCCAAATTATTTGCGGATCAGGTCTTACTAGGATAATATCTTTCCATCTTTCTAGTTTTTCGCCATCTCCTGTTTTTATACATTCATAATCTTTCCAATTATTATTTAAATTCATTATCTCACCTTTTTCTTTTGTATATTTGTTTTTTATAATTATTCATATTATTTAGCTCTTTATAATTTAATTTTAGACGATATGTTTATAATTGTCAACTTGCTTTTTGATTTGTTTATAAAACTGTTTGACAAACTATTTCTTTTGCTGTACAATATTTGCATCTTTCTGAAAGGGGTGTTTTTTATGGATTATTTAAATATAAAATTAAATTCTTATGAATATAGAAAGCTTAGTAATGAGGATAAACTTAGAGTTGTTAAGACTAAATTAAATGATTTATTTGAAACTAAAAAGGGGAAAATGATCACGGTTGTTTATAATGGTACATCAATTAATATTCCTTATGAAAAGAGATTCTTATTTAAGGATTTATGTGATAGGGAGAAAGCTTTAGAGAAGAAAGTTAATATTTTATTTGAATATGAATTTAGAGAAAGAAAAATGAAAGAAAGATTTGGTATTTTTCTTTCCAAAATGTCGTTAAACGAAGAACCAAAAGAAAAAATTGATTTTGATATACCATTTGTTGATGAATCTGATGAGGAAAATAATGTTGATTTTTCTTTTTTAGAGCAGGCTATAAAAGAAAGATTAAATTTAGAACAAAAAGAAGAAGATTTCTCTTCGGTATGGATTGATTCTTTTAATAAGAAAAAATCAACGTTAAAAGAAGAACCATATGGTGTATTAAATATTAGTGATGTTTTTAATAATATTAATAATGGTAAAGAAGAATTTGTTGTTCCTATTGTTAAAAATATTGGTAAGGATGATAAACATAATAAAAAGAAGTCACTTTTTAGAGGTATAAGTCATTTTCCATTTATTAGGAAAATATCTGATAAATATAGAAATAAAAATAAAGTTAAAAATATTTCGGAAGAAGAGAATAGTAAAAACCGTAATATTAAAGTAGCGGTGGTAGCTTTAGGACTTGCTTGTACTACTATGATTTGGTCTTTTGTTCCTGGAATGTTTAAAAAGAAGAATAATTCTAATAAGGGAAACATTAAGTCTACTTCTTATGTTGAAGATGTTACTAAAGAATCTACTATTGAAGATGAAGTTATTTATACTAATAATAATCTTAATGAAACGGAAAGTGTAGTTGAAACTAATATTAATGTAATTGAAACGGAAAATATTATAGAAACTAAAGAGACAAGTAATGATATAGATAAAAGTAATGATATTGATGAAATAAATGAAAACGATAGTATTAAAGAGACAAAAAATAATGGTAATGTTAATAACTATGATAATTATACTATTTCTTTTGAGGATAGGGTTACTATAAATGATAATTCTTATATTTATAGTAGTTCATATGATGCTGCTGGTGAGAAAAATGGTATGACACCTTTATTTGAATGTTCTTATGAAAGAGATATTATGGGAGTTGTCTATAATCTTGATGGTAATATTTATACTATTTATAGTAGTGATTCTCATGCTTATGAAAAGGCAAATGAATTAATTAGTAAGGGCGCTAAAGAGGAGGCTGTTCTTGTTACTAGAAGTGATCTTATTTATACTGGTCAATATGAAGGTTATTATGATATTGATGATGTTAAGGTTAAAACTTTAACGAAAAATAGATAAAAATAAATCCTAGATTTTATTCTAGGGTTTATTTTATTATTATATTTGGTATTTGTTTTTTGATGGTATCTTCTTTAGGAAATGATATGGTTAGGATTCCACTTACGTATGATGCTTTGATATCGGTTTCTTTTTTATCTCCAATATAAAAGCTTCTTTTTATTTCTCCATGGAATCTTTCTCTTCTTATATATACTTCGGGTTTTAATGTTACTGTTTTGGTTGCTTTGATTGTTAGATACCCATTTTCATAATTTATATTTATATCTTCTTTTTTTACTCCTGGTATGTCTATTTCCATTATATATTTGTTTTGATATTCTCTGATATCTGTTTTCATATATTCTCTTTCTTTATATATTGATGAATCTAGTATAGGAAAATAGTCATTAAAATAATATCTTGGTAACATTGTATCATCCTTTCGGTATTATTATGTATATATTTTGTAATTTTATACTATCTATCGATGGTTACATTACTATTACCAATTGGTAAATAAAGAATGGATGCGATTAAAGAGAGAAAGGTTGCTATTACAAAGAGTTTTGCTCCTTCTTTATTTTCTTCTTCAATATTTTTATAACTATTATAGGCGTTTATAAAGAAATATATGGATATTATTAGATTTAATCTTCGATTATAATAATATATTTTATTAGTGGTTTCTTCACTCATACAGGGAATATTTAAGATACTTTTTTTCTTTTCATTTATGATATAGAATGATATTATTGACTGGACTAATACTAAAAAGAAAAATATTATATCCATATTTACTTGTTTTAATTCTTTATTATCTTTCATAGTTAATTATATAGAAAAATTGAAATAACTAATACTCTTTTTATGTAGAGAAAAGATTTTATTGAAGAACTCTTTAATAATGGAGAGTAAGAAATACGAAGTATTTCGAGTAGCGATAGCGTAATAAAAAAGACTAGAATAATTCTAATCAATATTGGTATTTATTTTTACATATTCTTCTTTCATAACAGAGATTATTCTTACTAAAAAGTCTAAATCTTTTTCATGAAGTGATTTACATGATTCTGCAATATAGTTTATTTTTTCTTGTTTTTGTAATATATCTGTATTGATATCTAGTAATGTATTTAAATCAATATTAAATATCTCAGCGATATGCTTTAGAATAGTAGAGGATGGTTCTGATTTTCCTGTTTCTATTCTTGATAAGTAATTTCTATTTACTTTTAACATACCTGCTAGAGATTCTTGTGATATGTTTTTACTTTTTCTTATTTCTTTTATTTTTTCTCCTAACTTCATAACTACCTCCAGAAGTTACTTTTATTATAATAAAATATTTTGTATTTGTAATATGTTGTTAATATTATTACCAAAGTTGGTGTAATTATTATCTTTATTTTGTTTTTTATTTTTATTTTGTGGTTTATTTATTTTGATATTAATGCTATAATGGTTATGCAATTGGAGGTATTAAAGTGATTGATAAGAATAAATTAAATGATTTAGCTAATAGATTGATGTTTAAAATGGAAGATGGGGAATATGATACTTTATTAAGAGAATTTGATATTACTTTGAAGCAGATGGAGTTTATTGGTAATATTAAAGATATTGAGAAAGTTAATCCGATGTTTTATCCTTTTGATTTGGAATTAGATGATAGTTATTTAAGAGAGGATACTTTTAATAATGAGATTGATTTTAATAGTATGCTTATTAATGTTAAGGACTATGAGGGAAGTAAAGTAAAGGTTCCTAAGGTGGTGGAATAATGACTGAATTATTTATTGATGATATGAGAAAAGAACTTGATAATAAGAGTGTTACTAGTAGTGATTTATTTAATGAGGCTAGAGATAAGGCTCTTAAGTATCAAGATGAATATAATTCTTTTGTTACTATTATGGATAAGAAAGAAGAAATGGATAGTAATACTAAACTAAGTGGTATTCCTTATGGCCTTAAGGATAATATTTCTACTAAGGGTATTCTTACGACTGGCTCTTCGAATATTTTAAAGGATTATATTCCAGTATATGATGCTACGGTATATAGAAAACTTAAGGAAGCTGGAGCAGTATTAGTTGGTAAAACAGTTCTTGATGAACTTGCTATGGGTGGTACTGGTACTACTGGTCATACTGGTATTGTTAGAAATCCTTGGGATAAGGATCGAATGATAGGAGGAAGTTCTTCTGGTAGCGCTAGTAGTGTAGCTCTTGGTATTGTTCCTTTTAGTATTGGTAGTGATACGGGTGATTCAATTAGAAAACCTGCTTCTTATGGTGGAGTAGTTGGATTTAAGCCTACTTATGGTAGGGTATCGAGATATGGTTTATTTGCTTTTGCTAGTAGTTTAGATACAGTAGGAGTTATAGCTAGAAGCACGCGCGATATTTCTTATGTTATGGATATTATTAAAGGACATGATGATAGGGATATGACTAGTTTACCTGATGATAATATTTTATATAGTGATAATATTAATAATGAAATTAAGGGTAAGAAATTATTTTATATTAAAGAAGCTTTAGAAAATAAATCAGGTAATAAAGAATTAGAACAGATTATTGATAATTTTTATAAGACTATTGATAAGGCTAGAGAGATTGGATTTATTATAGATGAAGTATCTATTGATAAAGAGTTACTTGAGACTATATATCCAGCTTATAATGTTATATCTTGTGCAGAAGCTACGAGTAATAATTCTAATTTAACAGGTATTTGTTTTGGTAATAGAATAGATGGTAAAGATATTAATGATATTATGATGAAGACAAGGACTGAAGGTTTTTCGGAACTTATTAAGAGAAGATTTGTTATTGGGAGTTATGTATTACAAAAAGAGAATCAGGATAAGTTATTTTTAAATGCTTGTAGAGTTAGAAGATTAATTGTAGATAGATTTAATGAATTATTTAAAGAGTATGATGGGTATATTTTACCTAGTACGGAAAGAATTGCTCCTAGATTTAATGAGGCTAGTGATAAACTTGGTGATGATTATTTGATACTTGGTAATCATTTGATTATTGGTAACTTTGGAGGCTATCCTAGTATTAGTATTCCTTCTGGCTTTGTTAATAATATGCCTGTGGGTATTAGTATTACGGGTAGAGCCAAGGAAGATTATTTAGTGCTTAATATGGCTAATAAGTTGGAGGAAGTACTTGGATATAAAGGGCAGGTGAGTAAAAGTGAGTAAATATGTTCCTGTTATTGGGCTAGAAGTCCACTCGGAACTTAAGAGTAATAGTAAAAATTTTAGTTCGAGTAAGAATGGAGAAGGGGAAGTTAATACTAATCTTTGTCCATTAGATTTGGGTTATCCTGGTACTTTACCAGTTGTTAATAAAGAGGCTGTTAGAAAGTCTTTAATGGTTGCTATGGCTTTGAACTGTAATGTACCGGAAAAGTTATGTTTTGATAGAAAGAATTATTATTATCCTGATTTACCTAAAGGTTATCAGATTACACAGTTTGGTAGTCCTATTGGGGTTCATGGTTATGTTATGATTGATACGGATAGTGGCCCTAAAAAGATTTCAATACAGGATACTCATTTAGAAGAAGATACTGCTAATATGGATCATATGAGTACTTATTCTTTAATTGATTATAATAGAGCTGGTGTACCACTATTAGAAACTGTTACTGATCCTTGTATTAATTCAGCTGATGAGGCTATATTATTTTTGGAAGCATATAGAAATATTCTTTTATATTTAGATGCAAGTGATGCAAGGGCAGATCTTGGTCAGATTAGGGTTGATGTTAATGTATCTTTAAAAAGAGAAGAGGATAGCAAGCTTGGTACTAGAGTTGAAATGAAGAATATTAATTCTTTTAAAACTGTTAGAGAAGCTATTATATCGGAAATTGATAGACAGACTAAGATATTAGAGTCTGGGGGAGTTATTGAACAGGAAACAAGAAGATATGATGAAAATCTTGGTACTTCGGTATTTATGAGAAGTAAGGTTGATGCTGTTGATTATAAATACTATAGAGAGAGTAATATTCCGGAGATTAAACTTAGAGATAGTTTTATTGATAGTGTTAAGAATTGTTTACCTATACTTGAGTATGAAAGAAGACATAAGTATATAGATGTATATGGTATTGGTAAAGTTGATGCTTATACTTTAACGAAAGATAAGAAATTATCTGATTATTTTGAAAAGATTATTTCTTATGGTAGTAATCCAGTAGATACTTCGAATATGATCGTGGGATTTCTTCTTGGTTATATGAATAAGAACTTTTTATCTTTAGAGGATATTAAGATTAATGAAGATGATTTTAGTTCTGTTATAAAGATGATGAGTGATGGTAAGATTTCTAATAAACAGGCTAAAGATATTTTTACTAAGGCTATCGAAGAAGATAAGAATGTTATGGATATTGCTAAAGAGATGGGAAGCCAAATTAGTGATAAGGAAGAGATTAGAAGGATTATTAATGAGGTATTTAGTGAAAATACTAAGGTAATAGAGGATTATAAAAATGGTAAGAATGTTAATGGTTTTATTATGGGACTTATTATGAAGAAGACTAGTGGTAAGGTTAATCCTGGTATTACTAATATGGTACTTAAAGAAGAACTAGAGAAATTATAGTTTTTCTTTTTTATTTCCGCCTATGGCGGGTCAAAGTAACGAGTTACTTTGGTAATACCTTTAGTAGATGATTCTGGTATATATAAAAAATCTATCAACAGGGTTGTTGATAGATTGGATTTGCTAGGGACTTAATTGATTATGGGCAAGAAGAGGCTGTTAAAAGAGTACTAGCTAAAAGTAAAAAAATAAAATAGTGTATTAACAATATTTGCTAATACACTATTTTTATATTTGAATTAATCTTGGTTTGTTGATAAGCACTCGGCTGCTAAAGATATAAAAAAACTCTCACAATGTGAGAGTATTAGTACTAAATGGCGGCCAATGTAGGGCTCGAACCTACGACCTATCGGTTAACAGCCGAGTGCTCTACCAACTGAGCTAATTGGCCAATACTTTTCCGTAAGACTTTTTAATTATATAATACATTTATTAAATAATCAAGTACTTTTTTTAACTTTTTTTAATATTTTATGGTTTTTTATAAGAAATATACGGATTTTTGAAAAAAATTATTTAAATTTGTTGACAAATATATATAAATAGTGGTATATTTTTGTTAGCCGAAAGGTGTTTTTATTTTAATCAAATTTATAGGAGGAATTAAAATGGTTGAATATTTTAGAGGAGTTAAGAAAGAAATATCGAGAATTAAATGGACTAGTAAGAAAGAACTTATTAAATATTCTTTATCAACAGTTTTGTTTATGTTATTTTTTGGAGTATTCTTTTATGTAATTGATTTACTAGTAGCATTATTAAGGAGTAGTTTATAATGAAAAAAGAATGGTATGTTGTTAATACGGTAAGTGGATATGAATATAAAGTTAAAGAAAAACTTGAAATGAGAATTAATTCAATGGACTTACAGGAAAATATTTTTAGAGTTATTGTTCCTGAACAAAAAGAAATTGAAATTAAGAATGGTGTTAAAAAAGAAAAAGTTAAGAAGATGTTTCCTGGTTATGTTTTAGTGGAAATGGTTATGTCTGATGAAGCTTGGTATATTGTTAGAAATACGCAAGGTGTTACGGGATTTATTGGTTCTTCTGGAAAAGGAGCTAAACCGATTCCTTTGATGCCTCAAGAAGTTGATAAGATTCTTGGTAGTATGGGTATGAGTAGAGTTGATGTTAGTAAGGATCTTAAAGAGGGAGCTAAGGTTAAGATTATATCTGGTCCATTTAAAGATATGATGGCTAAGATTGATTCTATTGATTTGAAAGAACAAAAACTTAATGTACTAGTGGATTTATTTGGTCAAGAGACTTCTGTTGAAGTTGAAATTGGTGAAGTTGAGACTATTTAAGTGATTAAAATTAAAAATATCTTAAATATATGAAAAAAATAGTTGAAAAATAAATAAAAGTGTGCTATTATTACTTCTGCGAGACATATTATTATGTTAGTAAGTGGAAGGCGGACAGAAGAAAAGTTGAAAAAATGAAAAGCTGATAGGACCACACGCGAAAAAAGAAAAAATATAGGAGGTGTTTTTCGTGGCTAAGAAAGAAGTTACTAAGAAAATTAAATTACAAATTCCAGCAGGAAAAGCAACACCAGCTCCTCCAGTAGGAACTGTACTTGGACCAGCAGGAATTAACTTACAAGAGTTTTGTACTAAATTTAATGATGCATCTAGAGATAAGATGGGAGATGTATTACCAGTTGAAATTTCTATTTATGAAGATAGAACATTCGACTTTGTATTAAAAACTCCTCCAGCTGCATTTTTACTTAAGAAAGCTGCTGGTATTAAATCTGGAGCTAGTAAGGGTGAAGTTGTTGCTACTTTAAGTAAAGATAAACTTAGAGAAATAGCAGAAACTAAATTACCTGATTTAAATGCTTATACAGTAGAAGAAGCTATGAAAATAGTTGAAGGTACTGCCCGTAATATGGGAATTAAAGTAGAAGAATAATTATATGTCATATAGGTTTATGCCTATGTGGAAGGATCGTTAGTCCGCAAATTACCACATAAGGAGGGAAGAAAAATGAAGAGAAGTAAAAGATATGTTTCTAATTTAGAAAAAATCGAAAAGGGTAAAGCTTATACAATTGAAGAAGCAGTTAAACTAGTTAAAGAGACTTCTAATTCTAAGTTTGATGGTACTGTTGAAGTTGCCATGAATCTAAACTTAGATACTAAAAAGAATGATCAACAATTAAGAGGAGCAGTAGTTCTTCCTAATGGTACTGGTAAGAGCAAAAGAATTTTAGTTCTTGCTAAAGGTGATGCTGCTAAAGCTGCTAAAGAAGCTGGCGCTGATTTTGTTGGAGATGTAGATATGATTCAAAAAATTGAACAAGAGAATTGGTTTGATTATGATGTAATCATTGCTACTCCAGAAATGATGCCACTTTTAGGTAAAATTGGTAAATTACTTGGACCTAAAGGTTTAATGCCTAACCCTAAGACTGGTACTGTTACTGTTGATACTGCTAAAGCTATTGAAGAAACTAAAAAAGGTAAAGTTAATTACAGAACTGATAGTTTTGGAAATATTCATGGTATTATTGGTAAAGCTAGTTTTGATGAAATTAAATTAGCAGAAAATCTTAGAGCTTTTGTTGAAGCTATAATGAAAGTTAAACCTTCAACAGTTAAGGGTGCTTATGTTAAGAATATTAGTATTTCTTCAACTATGGGACCTGGTGTTAAAATTGATTTAAATTCAATTGACAAATAATTTTATTTAATATATAATAATTTTGTTTGAAAGAAATTTATGCCAAAGACAGTAAGGGCAGTAATGCTTGAAAATCTTACCGAGGAATAAAAAAATAATAAGTCTTTTTATCCCTCGAATTAGAGGGATTTTATTATGGCATAGGAAAGGATGATACTATGGCAAATGCAAAAATTATTGAAAAAAAAGCTGAAGTTGTTAGTGAAATCAAAGGTAAATTTGAGAATGCTAAATCAGTAGTTGTATTTGATCCTAGAGGACTTAATGTAACTGAAGTTACTGAACTTAGAAGAGCTCTTAGAGATAATGGTTCTGATTATAAAGTATATAAGAATACATTAGCTAAGAGAGCAGTTAATAGTTTGGATATTAAGTTAGATGAGTTTTTAGAGGGACCATCTGCGATTAGTTTTTCTGACGATGAACTTGCTCCTGTTAGGGTTATTAGTGACTTTGCAAAGAGTCATGATAAACTTGAACTTAAGGCTGGTATTGTTGAAGGCAAAGTAGTAGATGCAAAAGAACTTGCTAAGTATGCTGCTATTCCTAATAGGGAAACATTACTTACAATGCTTGCTTCAGGACTTATGGGTACTGTTAGAAATTTATCTATTTGCTTAGATTTATATGCTAAACAGAAAGAAGAATAATTAAAAATTAAAATAAATATTAGAAAGGAAGGAAATTATAATGGCTAAATTAACAAGAGATGAATTTATCAGCGCATTAAAAGAAATGTCTATATTAGAAGTTAATGAATTAGTAGAAGCAATGAAGGAGGAATTTGGAGTAGATCCATCTGCAGTAGCAGTAGCAGGACCTGCAGCAGCTGCTGCTCCCGAAGGACCTAGCAAAGTTAATGTAGTACTTACTGCTGCTGGTGCTAATAAGATTGCTGTTATTAAATTAGTTAGAGATTTAACTGGTTTAGGATTAAAAGAAGCTAAAGACATTGCTGATAATGGTGGAAACGTTAAAGAAAGCATCGACAAAGAAGAAGCTGAAAAGATTAAAGCTCAATTTGAAGAAGCTGGAGCTACTGTTGAACTTAAATAGTTTGATAATTTTAAAAGTGACTATGAGAATAGTTGCTTTTTTTATGTTGTGTTATATACTTTATTTATGAGGAGGAGAAAAAAATGGAAAATAATGATGAATTAGGAATTGAAAAAATAATTAATGATATGCGTTTGGTTTTAAGAAATGCAGTATTAACTATGTCGAATGAAGAACTTGAAGATTTTTATAATAGGTCAATTAAAACATTTGGTGATGGAACTACTTTTGTTGACTTTGAAAAAGTTGGTTCTCCTTATGTTCCTAAAAATGAGGCTGTAGGAAATTTTATTGTAATAGCAAGTAGAGATAATGTTCTTAAAATGTTTGCAACATTAATTGATATTGATAGTAGAAAAAAGGAAACAGGCTCTGTTACAAATAGAAGATAGTGACTATGAGAATAGTTGCTTTTTTTATTTTTTAAATATATAATCTATTTAGGTGATTTTGTGAGTCAGTATTTTGATAATGATAAGAGTATTAAGAGTGAAAAGAGAAAGATTAAGTTTTATTTTAAAAATAGAGAATTTAATTTGATTAGTGATAATGGAGTATTTTCTAAAGATAGATTTGATTATGGTACTAGGGTATTACTTGAGAGTATTGATATTGATAATTTAAGTGGTGATGTTTTGGACTTAGGATGTGGAATAGGAGTAGTGGGTATTATACTTGGTACTATTAATAATAATCTTAATATTGATATGGTTGATGTTAACGAGAGGGCTATATCTTTAACTAAGGATAATTTAGTATTAAATAAACTTGATAATAATGTATTTATTAGTGATGTATATAGTGATATTGATAAGAAGTATGACTTTATTATTACTAATCCTCCTATTAGGGCAGGTAAAGATGTTATAAGAAAATTTTTACTTGGAAGTTATGATTATTTAAAAGATAATGGTAATTTATATTTTGTTATGAGAAAAGATCATGGAGTTAAATCGATGATTAAAGAGTTAGAAAGTATTTTTGATGTAGAAGTTATGAATAAAGATAAAGGCTTTTATATTATTAAATGTTGTAAAAAATATTGAAATTTAATTTTTGATATGGTATCATTTATATAGTAGGAAGGTAGTGATGTAGTAATGAAAAAGAGTAATTGTGCTGTTTTATATGTTATTGCTATACTATCTTTTTTTGCTACATGTTATAGTGTTATATATTTAAATAAAAAAGTTGAATTATATAAGAAATCTATGGATGCTAAGCAAGTTATTTTGAAAGAAGAAAATAATTATTTAATGTGGAAATATGATGATACTGAGTCTAGTTGGAAAAATCTTTACAATCTTAATGAATTAAAGGGTAAGGATGGAATAAATGGTGCTGATGGTAAAGATGGAATTAATGGAAGAAATGGTATTGATGGTAAGGATGGAATAGATGGTAAGAATGGGATTGATGGTAAAGATGGCCGTGAAGTTGAATTTAGAGTTGAAGGAACTATGATTCAATGGAAATATACTGATCAATCTGATGAATTATGGAATGATTTGTTTGATATGGAAACTATTGGTAAAAATGATGAAAAAAATGGAACTGATAGTTAGTTTTTGGTGCAGGGGAGATTATATGTATGAAAATGAAAATTGATTTTTTAAGAGTTATTTATTGTATTAGTTTTATTCTTGTTTGTTTGATTGTTTTTTTGCTAGCAGGAAAATTTAATGTTGAGATGAAAGAAGTAGATGCTGATTTTTCTAAAAAAGTTTTACTCAAACAGCAAGATAATTGTTTATTATTTAAATATGATGATAATAATGATAGTTCTACTGATGATCTCAATTCTGAAAACACTAGTAATAATAATGATAGTATAGATAATTCTAATTATGAAGATGAAGGTTGGATAAAATTATATGATTTAACTGAATTACATAATGAAGTTCTAGATAATTCAAATGATTATACTTCTAATGAAAAAGAATTTGATTTTAGGGTTTACGAAAATATGATACAGTGGAGTTTTTCAGGAAAAGATGAATGGACTGATTTAATTAGTATTTTTGATATTATTCCTATTAATAATGATGAAGATAATAATAATGAGTCTACTAATGAACCTATTGATAATACTAGAAATATTGTTATTGCGGTTAATAATAATGTTGAAGATCTTGGGTGTTACGTTAATGGTTCTATTTGCGAAAAAGGTGATTTGTTTACTTTAAAAGTTAATAAAAATACTATTTATAATTTTTACGTTATTGCAGATGATGGTAATAAAATAACTTTAATTATGGATTCTAATATTGGAAGTGTTGATGTTAAAACGCTTGCTTGGACAAATGAAGAGGCAATTTATTCTTTAAAATTTCTTAATTCTTTAATTAGTGATTGGGATTACATTGATTATATTGATGGTTTTAATTATACTGATTCTAACAATAATGATAATATTATAATTGAAGATGGTATTGGTAGTTATACTGACTCTTTAGGTAATAAATATGAAATAGGCAGTAATTTTAGGGCTAGATTTCTTTCTGTCGAAGAAGCTAATTCTTTAGGCTGCATGAATATTGAATATATTACTAAATGTTTAAATAGATGTGAATGCCCATATTGGTTATATACGAATCTTGAAGGCAAGGTAAATTCTATATATTCGTTTGGTTATTGGTTATTTGGTACCTCCGTTGAGAATAGTGAATTGGGAGCATTTGCGATGTTTAAGGATGGTGCATATATATTTTCTTCTATTCATGATAACATAAGATTTGGAGTAAGACCGGTTATTTCTATTAGCAGGATAAATAATAGTCAAGAATGATTTCTTGATTTTTATGTTTCTTGACTTAATTTTTGAATTTTTTATAAAAAAAAGTTAAAAGTTGTTGACTTATTTATTAATTACTGATAGAATTATAAATTGGTAACACATCTTTTAATGTGACTGGATTATCAAAAAATTGTATTGGGGTGAGAGATTAATGGCTTATAAATTAAGGCAAAGCGGTGATTATAGAAAAAGAAGAAATTTTTCTATGATTAAAAATTCACTAGTTATTAGTGATTTACTTGCGGTGCAAACAGAATCTTATAAATGGTTTGCATCAGAAGGGGTAAAAGAGGTTTTTGAGCAATTTTCACCAATTGAAAGTTTCTCTGGTAGTTTATCTTTGGAGTTTGGGGAATATGAATTTGGTACTCCAAGATATTCGATTAAGGAATGTAAGGATAGGCAAGCTACATATGCTGCTCCTTTGAAAGTTCAAACTAGACTTTTTAATAATGAGACTGGAGAAGTTAAGGAACAAGAAATTTTCTTAGGAGATATGCCTCTTATGACTGATAGTGGTACCTTTATTATTAATGGTGCTGAAAGAGTTGTTGTATCACAACTTGTTAGGTCTCCTAGTGTATATTTTTCTAAGGAAATTAATAAGGATGGTAAACCTATTTATGCTTCTAAGGTTATACCTTCTAGAGGTACTTGGCTTGAGTATGAAACTGATGCTAAGGACGTTATTTATGTAAGAATTGATAGGAACAGAAAAGTTCCTATGACGACGATGCTAAGAGCAGTAGGTCTTTCTCATGATGATGATATTTTGTCTTTATTTGATAATGATATTTATTTAAAGAATACTATCCAGAAGGATTCTACTCATGATACTGATGAGGCTCTTATTGAAATTTATGAGAAATTAAGACCAGGTGAGCCTACTACTTTAGATAGTTCAAAGAACCAATTAATTACGAGATTCTTTGATGATTTTCATTATGATTTAGCTAGAGTTGGTAGATATAAATTTAATAAAAAGCTTAATGTTAAAGATAGACTTCTTGGTAATAGATTAGCTGAGGATATTGTTATTGATGGTAAAGTTAAGCTTGAAAAGGGTACTTTAATTAATAAAGAGGTATATGATGAATTATGTACTTATTTAGATAATGGATATGGTATAGAAGAATGTACTATTAATGAAGAACTTGATAGTCATAATAGAATTCAAGTTATTCACTTATATTCTAATGTAGATGATAAAAAGGTTGTTAAAGTAATCGGTAATGATCCTGAAATTACAGCGATGAATTTAACAATATCTGACTTTTATGCTACAGTATCATATTACCTAAATTTAAATGATGGTATTGGTAAAGATGATGAGATAGATCACTTGGGTAATAGAAGAGTTAAACAGGTGGGAGAACTACTTCAAAATCAATTTAAGATTGGTTTTAGTAGAATGGAAAGAGTTATCAGAGAGAGAATGACTACACAAGATATTGAGACTGTTACTCCTAAAACACTTATTAATATTAGACCTGTTACTGCTGTTATTAAAGAGTTCTTTGGTAGTAGTCAGTTATCTCAATTTATGGACCAGACTAATCCAATAGCAGAACTTACTCATAAGAGAAGATTATCTGCTTTGGGACCAGGTGGTTTATCGAGAGATAGAGCTGGTACTGAAGTGCGTGATGTTAACTCATCACATTATGGTAGAATTTGTCCTATTGAGTCTCCAGAAGGAGCTAATATCGGTCTTATTACTTCACTTGCTAGTTATGCTAAGATTAATGAATATGGTTTTATTCTTACTCCATATAGAAAAGTTGTTGATGGTACTTTGACTGATGAAATTGAATATTTAACTGCTGATGAAGAAGAGGATTTTTATATTTCTCAGTCTACTGTTAATGTCGATGATGATGGTAAAATAGTAGATAGTATTGTTGCTGGTAGATTTAAGGGAGAAAATGTTTTAGTATCTCCTGATAAGGTATCATATATCGACGTATCCCCACAACAAGTAGTATCTGTTACTACTAGTTTGATACCATTTTTGGAGCATGACGATGCTACTCGTGCATTAATGGGTGCTAACATGCAAAGACAGGCATTACCACTTTTAACAACTGAAGCTCCATTTGTTGGTACTGGTGCTGAATATATTGCTGCTAGAGATAGTGGATCTGTAGTAGTTGCTAAAGCTGATGGTATTGTTAGTTATGCTGATGGTAAAAAGATTGTTATTAAGAATGCTAAAGGCGAAGATGTATACTACTTAGCTACTTTTGAAAGAAGTAACCAAGGTGAAACATTTAATCATACTCCTATTGTTAGAGAGGGAGATAAGGTTAAGAGAGGTCAAATAATAGCAGATGGACCAAGTACTGATAAGGGTGAACTTGCACTTGGTAAGAATGTAGTAGTAGCCTTCACAACATTTAATGGTTATAATTATGAAGATGCTGTTATTATGAATGAAAGATTAGTTAAAGATGATGTTTATACTTCTTTACATATTGAAGATTATGAACTTCAATGTCGTGATACTAAACTTGGCCCTGAAGAAATTACAAGGGATATTCCTAATGTTGGAGAAGAAGCTAGAAAGAATCTTGATGAAAGAGGTATTGTTAGAATTGGTACTGAGGTTCATGAAGGAGATATTTTGGTTGGTAAAGTTACTCCTAAAGGAATGGCTGATTTAACTAGTGAAGAAAAACTACTTCATGCTATCTTTGGTGAAAAGACACGTGAAGTTAGAAATTCGTCTCTTACTGTTCCACATGGCGGAGACGGTATTGTTCATGATGTTAAGGTTTATACTAAACAAGATAATGATGACCTACCTAGTGGTGTTAGTATGGTTGTCAGAGTATATATTATTCAAAAGAGAAAGATTTCTGTCGGGGATAAGATGAGTGGTCGTCATGGTAATAAGGGTGTTATTTCCTTAATATTACCTAGTGAGGATATGCCATTCTTACCTGATGGTACTCCTGTTGATATTATGCTTAATCCACAGGGTGTTCCTTCTCGTATGAATATTGGACAGATTCTTGAGTTACATCTTGGTATGGCTGCGAAAAAGCTTGGCGTTTATTATGCTACACCAGTACTTGATGGTGCTACTATGGAAGATTTAGCTGAACAGATGAAAGAAGCTGGAATGGATGAAGATGGTAAAACTGTTCTATATGATGGTAGAACTGGTGAACCATTTGATAGTAGAATATCTGTTGGTGTAATGTATATGATTAAGTTACATCATATGGTTGATGATAAATTACATGCGAGAGCAACTGGCCCATATTCTCTTGTTACACAGCAGCCTCTTGGTGGTAAAGCACAACTTGGTGGACAGAGATTTGGTGAAATGGAAGTTTGGGCACTTGAGGCTTATGGTGCTTCTCATGTACTTCAAGAAATTCTTACATATAAATCTGATGATGTTGTAGGTAGAGTTAAGGTATATGAGGCATTAGTTAAGGGTCAACCACTTCCTAAACCTGGTATTCCTGAAGCATTTAGAGTATTAATTAAAGAGTTCCAAGCTTTAGGACTTGATATATCTGTTATTAATAATAGTGATGATGAGGTGTCTTTTGATGAGCTTGAGAGAAAAGCTGATTTAGAGGATATTCCAATAGCGGAAGAAGTTATTAATAAAGATGAATTATTTAAGAATTTAGATAATGATGATTTGGAGATACAAGAAGAATTAGATGATGAGTTCGATGATAATGATGATTTTGATGAACTATTAGATGATGATTTTAATGAAGGAGGCGATTTATAATGTTAGAAGCAAATGATTTTAAGGCTTTAAAAATTGGAATTGCCTCACCTGAAAAGATTAGATCTTGGTCTTATGGAGAAGTTTTGAAACCTGAGACCATTAACTATAGGACTTTGAAGCCTGAAAGAGATGGACTATTCTGTGAAAAGATATTTGGTCCAACTAGGGATTATGAATGCTCTTGTGGTAAGTATAAGAGACTTAGATACAAGAATATTGTTTGTGATAGATGTGGAGTAGAAGTTACTAAAAGTTCTGTCAGAAGAGAGAGAATGGGTCATATTGAACTTGCTACTCCTGTAAGTCACATTTGGTATGTTAAGGGTGTTCCATCTTATATTGGACTTACTCTTGATATGTCTCCTAGAGACTTAGAAGAAGTTATTTACTTTGTTTCTTATGTGGTATTAGATCCAGGGGCTACTACTCTTGTTAAAAAACAGACTTTATCTGATAAAGAGTATAGAGCTTATTATGAAAAATATGGTAATACTTTTAGAGTTGGTATGGGAGCAGAGGCTATTCGTGAATTATTATCTGAAGTGGATATTAATAAGGAACTATCGGATATTCAAAAAGAACTTGATGGTGCTTCTGGTCAAAGAAGAGTTAAACTTGTTAAGAGATTAGAGGTTATGAATGCATTTGCTCAGTCTGGTAATAGACCTGAATGGATGATTATTGAGGCTCTTCCTGTTATACCTCCTGAACTTAGACCAATGATTCAGTTAGATGGTGGTAGATTTGCTACTTCTGACTTGAATGATTTATATAGAAGAGTTATTAATAGAAATAATAGATTAAAGAAACTTATTGAACTTGGGGCTCCATCTATTATTGTACAAAATGAGAAGAGAATGCTTCAAGAAGCAGTTGATGCTTTATTTGATAATGGTAGAAGAGGTAGAAGTGTAACCGGAGCTGGTAATAGGGCTCTTAAGAGTTTATCTTCTATGCTTAAGAGTAAACAAGGTAGATTTAGACAAAACTTACTTGGTAAGAGAGTTGACTACTCTGGTCGTAGTGTTATTGTTGTTGGACCTGATTTAAAGATGTATCAATGTGGTATTCCTAAAGAAATGGCACTTGAACTATTTAAACCTCATGTTATTCATGGTTTAACTGAGAAGGGACTAGCTAATAATATTAAATCTGCGAAGAAGATGATTGATAACCAAGATCCTAAGGTATGGGATATTGTTGAAGAGGTTATTAAAGAGCATCCTGTTATGCTAAATAGAGCTCCGACATTACATAGACTTGGTATTCAAGCATTTGAACCTAAACTTATTAGTGGTAGAGCTATCAGATTACACCCTCTTGTTTGTACTGCATTTAATGCCGACTTTGATGGTGACCAGATGGCTGTACACGTACCTTTAAGCGAAGAAGCTAAAGCGGAGGCTAGAATTTTGATGCTTGGTTCTGGTAACATCTTAAGTCCTAAAAATGGTGACCCTATTGTTACTCCTTCTCAGGATATGATTCTAGGTAACTATTACATTACGATGGAAAAGGCAGGGCTAGAAGGTGAAGGTAGAGTATTTAAGAATAGTAATGAGGCTTTAATGGCTTATCAAAGAAGAGAGATTACTCTTCAAACGAGAATTGCTATTCCGGTTAATTCGTTTAAACATAAGGTGTTTTTAGATAGTTATAAGGATAAGTATTTAGTTACTACTCCTGGTAAAATTATCTTTAATGAAATACTTCCTGATTCATTCCCATATTTATGTGAATCTAGTAGTGAAAATATTGAAGGTATTACTCCTAGTAAGTATTTCTTAGATTATGGTACGGATATTAAGAAGGCTATTAGTGAGATGCCTCTAGTTACTCCATTTAATAAGGGAGCATTAGAGAAGACTATTGCCCAGATGTTTAAGAGATATAAAACTACTGAGACAAGTATTTTCCTTGATAAATTAAAGGATTTAGGATTTAAGTATTCGACTTATTCTGGTATTACAATAGCGGCTTCTGATGTTGTTGTAAGTAAGAATAAAGAGGCTGTTATTGAAAAGTCTAATGAAGAGATTAAGAAAGTTAATAAACAGTTCCAGAGAGGTCTTATTACTGATAGAGAAAGATTAGAACTTGTTATTGATATCTGGACTAAGGCTAAAGAAGAGATTCAAGATGAATTACAAGGTTATGCTAAGGCTTATGTTGATAACCCAATATTCATAATGATGAATTCGAAAGCGAGAGGTTCTATATCTAACTTCGTACAGCTTGCTGGTATGAGAGGATTAATGGCTAAACCTAATGGTGAGACTATTGAGATTCCAATTCTATCGAACTTTAGCGAAGGATTATCGGTATCAGAGTTCTTCTTATCGACACATAGTGCTAGAAAGGGTAGTGCTGATACGGCACTTAAGACAGCGGATTCTGGTTATATGACAAGAAGACTTGTTGATGTAGCACAAGATATTATTGTTAAAGAAGAAGATTGTGGTACTATACAAGGTGTTGTTGTTAGTGCATTTACTGATGATAAAGATGGTGTTATTGAACCATTATATGATAGAATTCTTGGTAGATATACTAATAAGAAGGTAATTAATCCTGAGACTAAGGAAGTTATTATTGATAAAAATGAATACATTACTGAGACTATTGCTGATAAGATTATTAAGGCTGGTATTACAGAAGTAGAAATTAGAAGCGTGCTTACTTGCAAGACGGATCATGGTGTTTGTCAAAAATGTTATGGTAGAAACTTAGCTACTGGTAATATTGTTGAGATTGGTGAAGCTGTTGGTGTAATGGGTGCTCAATCTATTGGTGAACCTGGTACACAGCTTACTATGAGAACATTCCATACTGGTGGTGTTGCTGGAGCCGATATTACTCAAGGTTTACCTAGGGTTGAAGAGTTATTTGAAGCTAGAATGCCTAAAGGTAAAGCTACTATTTCTGAGATTGGTGGTACTATTTCTAAAATCGAAGAAGCTGGTGGTAAATTTAAGGTATATGTTAAGAATGATACTGAAACGAGAGAACATACTACTTTATATGGTGCTAAGCTTAGAGTAGAAAAAGGTCAAAAGATTGAAGCTGGTGAAAGACTTACGGAAGGTAGTGTATCTCCTAAAGAGTTACTAGCGGTAACAGATCCTAATACTGTTCAACAATATATCTTAAAAGAAGTTCAAAAGGTATATAGATCACAGGGTGTTGATATTAATGATAAACATGTTGAGATTATTGCTAGAAGAATGATTTCTAAGGTTAGAATTGTTGATTCTGGTGATACTTTATTCTTACCTAGTACAACTGTTTCTTTACAAGAGTTTACTAAGGGTAATAGAGATGTTATTATTCAAGGTAAGAAACCTGCAATTGGTCAACCTATACTTCTTGGTATTACTAAGGCAGCATTAGAGACTGATTCATTCTTATCTGCAGCATCATTCCAAGAAACTACGAGAATACTTACTGAAGCTTCAGTTAAGGGTAAAGTAGATAAATTACAGGGATTAAAAGAGAATGTTATTATTGGTAAGTTAATTCCTGCGGGTACTGGTGCTAAAGAATATATGGATTTTGGTTATTCTTTAGAGAAAGAATATTTAGATGAAGATGCTTCTGAAGTATTAGAAGAAGAATTCTTAGATTAATTATTAAAGTCATAACTTAGTGTTATGGCTTTTTCCACATGTCTGTTGATAGAAAAAAACGGTAATTGACATTAATAAATTTATTTTATATAATTAGTTTATGAAGGAGAAAGAGTAAAATGGAGAAGAATAATGAAATTTTGAGTGAAGAAAGATACCAAAAAACGAAGAAGAAAATAGCTAGAATTTCCGCTGTAATATTAATAGTGGGTCTTCTTTTGGGAACTTTTTTGATTACTATTGGAATAATTAAACAGGGTAAGGTTGCAGCAGAGTATTCCAATGAAAGTTTAGCATCATTACAAGATAAATTAGATAGTGAAAAGGAGGCCCTTGAGTCTAAAAAAACAGAATTAGAAGAAAAAGTTGCAAATGCATTGAATGCAGAGAAGCAAAAACTTGAAAGTAAGAAACAAGAATTGATTTCAAAGGGAATTAAATATGATACTTTTGCTAAATATGATGATGGAGAAAGTTATGATTTAAAGATAGTAACAAAAGCATTAGATCCTAGCTTTAATAATTGTGCTTTTGACGAGTATAAGAATAATTCTCTTACTTCAGATTATTGTTTAATATATAATAAAAAAGATGAAGATTCGAAGAATTTAAATGTTATTGTTGGGGTACTAGAGTCTAACTTTGATCATTGTTTATTTGATGAATACAAAAATAATGCTTATACTGCTAAATATTGTTCATTAAAAGATGAGATAAATGATAAGAGTAATAGTTCATCTAGAATTTTTAAATCTCATGATAGTTTACCATTTTATATGTTTGGAGCATTTGTTATAATTGCTTCTTGTATGATTTCTGGTTCAATCTATATGATTTCAAAACGTAGAGAGATTATGGCTTTTACTACTCAACAAGTTATGCCTGTAGCTCAAGAAGGAATTGAAAAGATGGCTCCTAGTGTTGGTAAAGCTGGAGCAAGTATTTTTAAAGAAGTAGCTCCTACTGCTAAGGAGGTAGCTAAAGAAATGGCTCCAGTATATGGTGAAATGGCTAAAGAAGTAGCTAAGGGTATTAAAGAAGGCTTAAAAGATGATAACGAAAAAAATAAGTAATATATTACTTGTTTTTTTTTAATTATTAAAATATAATATTGGTAGAGAGGAGTTTTTATGTTAGAGTATTTAAAGATTGCGGGAATTGCAATGCTAGTGATACTTGCTGCTAAATTTATTTTGCATTTGGATTTGAAGAAAGTAATTGGTATTGCTATTAATGCTTTGATTGGTATGATTGCTTTATGGCTTATTAATTTGACTGGTCTTGTATCTATACCTATTAATATTATTACTTGTTTAGTAGTAGGAATATTTGGTGTTCCTGGTACTATTGTGCTTATTGTTTTATCTTTACTTGGTGTATTTTAGTCATAACTTAGGTTATGGCTTTT
>DFLL01000047.1 GCA_002375205.1 Caryophanales bacterium UBA3620 | reverse complement strand
AGTATTCATCGAATCTTGTATATTTTTATAATTTATATTATAATAATGGTGAAGAAATGAAATTTTCAGAGATATTTATGGCGGGACTCATGAGTAAAAAATATACGGAATTATATGAAATAATGAGTAAAATATTAACTGAGGATGAATTAAATAAATTTATGAAGGATGTGATTGCTATGACTAATGAGGAATTACTTTATAATATTCATTACTGGGAAAAAGAAAAGATGGATGCTTTAGTTGAACATAATATCAAAGAAGATGCTAGAAAGACCGGACACGAACAAGGCTTTAGCGAAGGACTTACCGAAGGAAAAGCAGAAGGGCTTGCTGAAGGAAAAGCTGAAGGGCTTGCTGAAGGAAGAAAAACAAAAACTATTGAAATGATAAAGAATATGCTTAAAGAAAAAACTGATTATGAGTATATTTCTAAAATATCTAGTAAGACAATCGAAGAAATAAAGGAAATAGAAGAATCTATGAAGGAAGAAGAGTAATACTTTCTTCTTTTTTATCTATAATAATGTAACATATTCTATATAAAGGAAAATATTGGTACTAGGTATGGAAGAAGTAACTTGTAATTTCTGGTTAGTGATAGCGTTAAATATTATAAAAAAAGTAAAACTAAAGCAACTAAACTTATGCTTTAGTTTTTTCAACTAGTTGGTTATTTATTTTTATTAAATTTTATTATAAAATTATAATTGTGATATTATGAAAAAGAAAGTTTATTTAGATTATAGTGCCACGACGATGGTAGACAATAATGTCTTAGAAAAGTTTAATGAATTAGTTAAAGATAACTTTGCTAATCCTAATTCTATTCATGATTTAGGACTTAGTAGTAAATCTATTATTGAAAAAAGTATTGGTAATATATCTTCATACTTTAATATTGATAAAGATGAAATAATATTTACTTCTGGGTCATCGGAATCTAATAATACAGTTATAAAAGGTATAATAGAGGGTAGTAAGAGAAAGAAGATAATTACAACATATTTAGAACATTCTAGTATACTTAGTCCTCTTAGTTATTTACAAAGCAAAGGTTATATAGTAGAATTTGTTAAATTAGATAGTAAGGGACTAGTAGATATAGAAGATTTAAAGAGTAAATTGGATAGTAATACATTACTAGTTAGTATATGCTTAGTTAATAGTGAACTTGGAATACTTCTTAATACTAGTGAAGTATTTAAAGTAGTTAAGGAATATGATAAAGAAATATATACCCATAGTGATATAACACAGGGGCTAGGTAAAGTAAGTATTAATTTAGATAATATTGATATGGCATCTTTTTCAGGGCATAAAATATACACATTTAAGGGAATAGGTGGTCTTATTAAAAAGAAAAATATTAAGATAGTCCCTTTAGTCCATGGAGGAAGAAGTACTACGATCTACAGGAGTGGAACTCCTAGTACTGAATTAATTTATAGTTTATCTTGTGCTTTTGACTTATTTAAAGATAGTATTGATACTAAGTATAATTATGTTAAAGAATTAAATAATAGAATAAGAAATGTATTAAGTAGGTATGATAATGTTTATATTAATAATACAGATAATAGTATTCCTCATATTCTAAATTTTAGTATTATAGGTAAGGATAGTAATAGTATTCAAAAATATTTTAATGATAGAGGTATTTATATAAGTACAAAGAGTGCCTGCTCGAGTGATAAGAATATGTCGATGGTAGTTAAAAACATGTATAATGAAGAAAGAGCATTAAGTAGTGTAAGAGTAAGTCTTTCTTATAAAACTACTAGTGAAGAGATTGATTATTTTGTAGATGTTTTAAAGGAGTATATGAATGATGAAAATAGTTAAAATTAGTAGTATGACATGCATGTCTTGTATTATTATGAACAATGTTATGAATAGAATTAAAGATAATTATAATATTGAGATAGAAAATGTTGATTATGATTTTGATGATATAAGTAAATATAATGTAGGTAAGATTTTACCGGTTATTATCTTTTATAATAACGATAAAGAAATAAAAAGATTAGAAGGAGAACACCCTTATAGTGAGATAGAAAGGATTATTAAAGATGAAGAAGTATAGTTATATATTATTATTTATATTAATGTTAATACCTAACATGGTATTTGGAAAAGAACTTAATATATATTTATTCCATGGTGATGGTTGTCCACACTGCCGAGATGAAATTGCCTTCTTTGATGAATATTTAGAAGATAAAGATAATATTCATTTATATAAATACGAAGTATGGTATGATAAGGATAATGTTAGTAAACTAGAGGAGGTAGCTAAAATTACTGGTAAAGAAGCTGATGGTATTCCATATTTAGTAATTGGTGATTATGTTATCTCAGGATTTAGTACTGGTATTCAAAAGAAGATTGTTAAAAGAATAGAACATTGTCTAGAAAATAGTTGCCCCGATAAAACAGGGGTATATCTAGGTAAAGCATTAGAAGACAATGATGTAGAAGATAATTATGATGATGAAGTTTATAATGTTCCAATCCTTGGAGAAATATCTGCTAGAGATGTATCTATTCCAATTCTTGCTATTGTCATAGGATTAGTTGATGGCTTTAATCCATGTGCTATGTGGATACTTATCTTTTTAATTAGTATGCTTTTTGGTATGAAAGATAAAAAGAAGATGTGGACTCTAGGACTTACCTTTATTCTTACTTCTGGAATAGTATATTTCTTATTTATGGCTTCATGGCTTAATCTTGCGTCTTTTATAAATAAAGTATCATTAGTAAGAAGTTTAATAGGAGCATTTGCTATTATCTTTGGAATAGTTAATGTCTATAATTATATTAAATCTAGAAAGAAAGATGCCGGCTGTGAAGTAACTGATGAAAAGAAGAGAAAAAAAATAATTTCTTATATTAAGAAAATTGTTAGTGAAAAAAAATTTATAATAGCATTACTTGGTATTATGGTACTGGCTTTTCTTGTTAATTTAATAGAACTACTATGTAGTTTAGGGCTTCCAGTTATCTTTACTGAAGTATTATCTTTAAATAATCTAAGTACTACTGAGTATATATTATATATGCTACTTTATATTATATTCTTCTTAATGGATGATATTATTATATTTGTAATTGCTATGAAGACATTAGAAATAAAAGCAATATCAAATAAATATACAAAGTATTCTCACTTAATTGGAGGTATTATTATGTTAATACTTGGTGTGCTTTTGATATTAAAACCAGAATGGCTTATGTTTAATTTTTAGAATAATCCTGTAATGGGTTATTTTTTTTATCTATATATTGACTATAGTGTAGTTTAACTTTATAATATATAATTACAAAATGGAGAACAGGAAAGAGATAGGTGATATAAAAAACAGTTTTTAATAGCATAATCATATGAATGAAAAAAATTTATAAGAGGAGGAAAAAATGAAAGATATTAACTTAGAAATAATTAATTGAAGGTTGAAACATATAGCTTATAGGAAGGAAGAGGATAAAATGAATGAAATAAAAGAATATACAGAAAAAGTATTTGAAGACATTAAACATATTGATGAATTTGGTAACGAATATTGGTTAGCTAGAGAATTAATGGAAGTATTAGAATATACATTATAGCAAAGATTTTCAAATGTAATTAAAAAGGCAATACTAAAGTAAATCAGGAATTAAATGTATATGATTATTGTTATTCGTTAAATGTATTATAAAAGTTAAAATATAATTTTAGTGCTTTTTTTTGCGCTTGGACTAGGTGAAATTTGACATTCATGCCTTTTTATGCTAGAATATAGGCCAATTTCAGCGAGAAGTATGGATTGCTTAAATTATTATTTTCAATAAATTAGGGGGTTGATTATAATGAAAAAGAATAAAAATGTTGAAATGCGTATATATGAATTGTTAGGTGTTAAAACATTCAGGAAAATGGCATTTGCATTGCGTGATAAAATATGGATTTTGTTCACTTTAAAAATGTCTAAAGAAGAAAGAAAAGAATATTTATATCATACTGCAAGTAATTATAATTTAGGAGAAGTAAAAAGTTTAGAAGATGTAAAAAAATTTAAAAAACAATTATTTTCCAATGCAAGAATACATTTATTTGCATTTTTAGTCTTAATACCTAATTTTATAAAAATTATAGGTGGAACAGCTGCTTTATCTTATACAATAATAACACTAATTGCTGGTGGTATAAATTTATATTGTGTTATGCTTCAAAGATATAATTGTATTAGAATTAATCAACTTATTAAAAAAATGACTCCAAGATATGAAAGACAAAGAGATGAAATAAAAGAAGAACTAAGAAAAGAGGATTCATTACTTTTAGAACATACATATAAAATTGTAGATAAAAAAGAAAGAGAAACTAGTATAACTTTTGAAGATTTAATTGCTAATGCTAATATTGAGCAACTTAAGCAATATTGTGAGTATTTAGCATATTTTCAAAATGTTAATCAATCAATGCAAGAAAATGGTTTTTACTCTGCCGAACATCAAGTAGCTGTAAGTATGCCAATGGAAAAACATAAAACACTTAAATTAGAATTAAAACCTAATAAACATAACAACGGTGCTATTAATTAGCACTTTTGTTTTATAAAAAACTTATTTGATGACAAATAAGTAACACACTACCAAGTCGGCACTTTGCCAACTAGGAATAGTGTGCCAAAGGAGATCCTTTGTGAACCCATTTAAGCACCAATACTACAAACTATTGTAAAAAGTATTGGTGCCTTTTTTACTTTGTCTTATGACTTCATAAAAAAGAAAAAAGTCTACTACTTTCATTGCTAACGCAACAAAACGTAATATCCTTTTTCTATGGAAAAACTTCTAATCTTGCGAAAAGAGGTTTTTAATTTTGCTTTGGTAATTCATCAAAAGCATATTTTATGTCTTCTATGGCTTTATCAATGGTATATAGCAAATAAACTAAAAGAACTAGGTTATAAAACTAATAAAGGTAATGATTTTCGCTATAATCAAGTTGGAAATATTATAAAAAATGAAAAGTATGTTGGAGATTATTTAGGACAAAAGACTTATATAGTTAGTCCTTTAACTCATAAACGAAATAGAAATTTTGGCGAAGAAGGAGTATTATGTTAAAGATCATCATGCACCTATTATATCAAGAGAGCTTTGGAACAAGTGCCAAGAAATATTAAACAAAAGAAGAAAAGATATGCCAGAGAAACAAGAGCATTCTAAACATTATTGTTATAGATATACCTTTAGTTCTGTGGTATATGTGGTTCAACTTATGTTCATAGAATAAGTGGTAAACAAAATGAAAAACAATATTTCTATTGGTCGTGTTATGATAAGGTATCTTTAAAAGAAAAATGTCCTAATTCATTAACAATTCGAGAAGATGTTCTAAAAGAAATGTTTGTTAAGGGTTATAATTCAATTATAGAAAAAAAGTATAAGACAAGAGATAAACTAATTAATGCTATAAAAGAAGCTTTAGCTAGTGAAGATAACAATATAGAGTTAAATAAACTTCATAATGAGAAACAAACTTTACAAAAAAGACTATCCAATTTAATTGTTTTGAAATTAGATGATATAGAAAATAAAGATATTTATATTGAAAAAGAAATTAATAATAGGATTAAAGTATTAAATGAACAAATAGAACGACTAGAATATAGAAATAAACAAAATAAAGATATATCTACTCAACTTAAAAGCATAGAAAAAATCATTTATGAAGAAGAACAACCTATTAAAGAATTTGATGATATTAAATTTGAAAATTTAGTTGAAAAGATAATTATAGGCGAAAAAGACATAAATGGTAATGTTAATCCTAATATTGTAAGATTTGTTCTAAAAATTGGAACAGATTATAAATTTGATAATTTGTCATTTGTAACAAACAAGAAAACAAGAATTAAGTGAAAAAGAATATAGTGAACTTAGCGAAGATGAAAAAAGATTTTACCAAAGAAATTTAACTAGAAAAGGAAATAATTCTTTAAATATTGTAGCTAGAAATGCAGGTGTTAAAAATTTTGATAAATTTCATAATGCTGGTTATAAAGGATTATATAACGGAGAAACTGCTAACAATATAGCAAAAAGAAAAGGTTTAAGATATAGGGAAGATATATTAGATAATATGGGTAGTGAAGAATTGGCCGCTAATCTTTTTCGTATTACAAAAACAGAAGCTAAATTAAAACGAGATAATGTGATTGGTGAAAGCAAAGCTAACAATACACATTTTATTGTTGGCAAGAATGTGAGAGAAGCAATTAAAAAGAATGGAAATGTTATGCCAGAAGACTTACCAATACCTGATAAAAGTCTAAAAGAATTAGAAAAACAAAATAAGAATATTTTAATGATAAATAAATGATTTTACTAAATACTAGAGTATGGAGAAGTAACGAAGTTACTTCGGGTTAGCGTAAGCGTAAATAAAATATTTTCATAATTATAAATACTTTTTAGTATATATATAATAGGTGATTATTAGTGAATAAAATAAATATTGGTGTTATATATGGAGGAATTAGTACTGAGCATGAAGTATCTATTAAGTCTGGTAAAAGTATAATAAGTAATTTAGATAAAGATAGGTATAATATATTTAAAATATATATCGACAAAAAGGGAGACTTTTATGATGTAGATAATGGCAAGATAGATAATGTATTTATTTATTTAAAAAAAATAGATGTAATCTTTCCAGTATTACATGGTTTATATGGGGAAGATGGAACAATACAAGGATTACTTGAAATACTTGGAATTCCTTATGTAGGATGTGGGGTGCTTTCTTCTAGTATTGGTATGGATAAGATATATTCAAAAATAATATTTGAAAAAGCCTCCCTTAACGTAGCAGAATATATTTATTTAAAGAAAGATAAAGATAAATATATATATGTTAAAGATAATTTTAATGAAGAAGAAATAGATATAGATAAAATTAATGATTTAATTATAGATGCTTTATCTTACCCTGTATTCATAAAACCATCAAGAAGTGGATCATCTATAGGCATTAATAAAGTAAATAGTAAAGAAGAATTAAAGAAATATATTGATTATGCTTTTAGATTTGATAATAAAATATTAATAGAAAGATGTATAAAAGGAAGAGAACTAGAATGTGCTATTTTAAATGGAAAGGCAAGTAGTATTGGAGAAATACTTCCATCAGAAGAATTTTATAGTTATAATGCTAAATATATAGGTGATTCGAAAACTATTATTCCAGATGATATACCTAAAGAACTTATTGATAAAATAAAAAAAGCCGCTATTAAAGCTTTTAATGCTATCGATGGGAAAGGACTATCGAGAGTTGATTTCTTTCTGGAAGAATCCACTAATAAAATATATATTAATGAAATAAATACGATGCCTGGTTTTACTGAGATTAGTATGTATCCTAAACTATTTTATAATGATGGTATAAGCTATAGAGAGTTACTTGATATATTAATTGAAGATGCCATAGATAATAAGCAATGTTAAATAATTACATTGCTTTTACTATGCATAAATGATATAATAAATAATGTTAATTACATAAGAAGGTGTTTTATGAATAATAAAAATAAAGATATGACTTGGTTAAAACTAGATAATGCTGCGCTTATTTATCCTGCAACACTTAATAGAAAGATTGCTACAATGTTTAGGTTTACTGTTACCTTAATAGATGAAGTTGATATGGATGTTTTACAAATAGCTTTAGATAATATTATGAAGAGATTTCCTACATTTAATTATGCATTAAAAGAAGGCTTTTTCTGGTTTTATTTAGATTTAATAAAAGATAGTCCCAAAATAGGGCAAGATTATCAAAATCCATTAGTAAGAATTAATTGGAAAGATAATAAAAATTATATGTTTAGAGTTAGAGTTCATCATAATCGAATAGCAGTAGAATATTTTCATGCTCTAACAGATGGTACAGGAGGTCTTACTTTTATTTTATCTTTAGTAGGTGAATATTTAAAATTAAAATATAATGTCAATTATAAATATAATAATTTAGTATTAAATCCTAACGATGAAGTCTTAGATGAAGAAATCGAAGATAGTTTTTTAAGATATGCTAAAAAAAGTGGTAAAATGGATAAGGAAAAGAAGGCATATCATATTAAAGGTATTGAAGAGAATGCTAATATTATTAATATCGTTACTGGTAAAGTAAGTATTAGCAAATTAAAAAAAATATGTGCAAAATATAATGCTTCTATCACAGAATTCTTAACTAGTTTAATTCTTGAATCTTTAGAAGAAATATCTAAAAAAGATATAAATTGTAATAAACCAATTAAAGTATCAGTACCAGTTAATTTAAGAAAAATATTTATTAGTAGTACAATGAGAAATTTTTCTTCATATGTTAATGTAGGAATTAAAGTAACTAAAGATAATTATTCTTTTGAAGAAATAATACTTGAAGTAAAAAGGCAGATAAAAGAAATGACAACCAAAAAGAAAATGACGGAAAAGATAAGTGCTAATGTAAATTTAGCAAAGAATCTTCTTATTAGAATTATACCTTTATTTATTAAGAAAAGAATAATGTCATTGGTCGAAAATAGAGTTGGAGATGGTTATGTTACGACGACTTTATCAAATATTGGTTTAGTAAAACTTCCTAAAGAAATGGAACAATATATTACTGATATAAATTTTATATTGGGTAAATCAAAGGGTAAATCAGGATCTATTAGTGCAGTTGGTTATCAAGATACTTTATATATAACTTTTTCAAGAAAGATCAAAGAAGCGGAACTTGAAAGATTATTTTTTACAAAACTAGTTAAAATGGGATTAGAAGTTGAAATAGAAAGCAATAGGTGATTATTATGTATTGTAAAAACTGTGGTGTTAAATTAGATTTATCTTTAACTAAATGTCCACTATGTGGAGAAAAAGTAAAAAATAATAATTCTTATAATAGCCTCTATAGTTTAGATATTGATTATTTAGCTAAAGATATTTCTATTATGTATTTTGCTAAATTAATAATACTAATATTATTTTTATCAACAATTGTTACAATTATATGCAATTTAGCTATTGATAAAAAGATTAGTTGGTCATTTTATGTTATCTTTTCTTTTTTATTTATAGCTTCCCATTATTTTTATTTATCTACGAGCAAGAGAAAAATATGCTTTATAATAAATACTTTTAGTTTAGAATTATTATTATTTATAATTGCTTATCTAAATAAAGGACTTAATTGGTATTTATATTTAGTAGGTCCATTTATATTAATGGGTTCTAGTTTTGTTTTATTTATAAATTTTATATCTAAGTTTAAGAATATACTTAGAAATATATCATATTTTCTTTTATTTGTGGCTATAATACTTTTACTTATTAATGGATTAATTAGCTTATATATGGTTAATAAATTTATTTTAAATTGGTCTTATTACTCACTTATATCTTTAGTAGTAGTAGCTAGTATATTATTTGGTTTATCTTTTAATAAGAAATGTATGACGGAAGTAGAAAAAAGATTATTTATATAGGAGGTATTTATGTTTAAATTAGTATCAAAGTATAAACCTAGTGGTGATCAACCCGAAGCTATTAGTAAGTTAGTTGATGGATTAAATTCTCATAAGAAACATCAAGTACTTTTAGGGGCTACGGGTACTGGTAAAACTTTTACTATTGCTAATGTAATTGAAAAGGTTGGTAAACCAACATTAGTACTTGCTCATAATAAAACCCTTGCAGGGCAACTTTATAATGAATTAAAAGAATTATTTCCCGAAAATAGAGTAGAGTATTTTGTAAGTTATTATGACTACTACCAACCAGAAGCATATGTACCTAGTACAGATACATATATTGAGAAAGATTCCTCGATTAATGATGAAATAGATGAATTAAGACATAGTGCTACTGGTAGCTTAATATCAAGAGATGATGTAATAGTGGTAGCTTCAGTATCATGTATTTATGGTATAGGTGAAATAGATGAATATAAGAAAAAGATGCTTACTCTAAATGTTGGAGATTCTATACCTAGAGATGATATCCTTAAAAGATTAGTAGAAATGTTATATGAAAGAAATGATATTGATTTAAAAAGAGGAACCTTTAGAGTAAGAGGAGACTCCCTTGAAATAATACCAGTAAATGAAAGAACTAATGGACTTTTAATTGAATGGTTTGGTGATGAGATAGATCGAATTAGTGAAGTTGATACAGTTACTGGGCATATTATAAAAGATAAAAAGGCCGCTGTTATATTTGCAGCTTCCCACTTTGTAACAGATGAAGAAAGACTTAAGATTAGTATACAAAGAATACTAGATGAAAAAGAAGAAAGAGTTAAATACTTTAAAGAAAATAATAAGTTAATCGAAGCACAAAGAATAGAAGAGAGAGTTAACTATGATATGGAAATGCTTAGTGAGACAGGTTTCTGTAGAGGGATAGAAAACTATTCAAGACATATTGCATTAAAAGGTGAAGGAGAAAGTCCTAATACTTTGATTGATTTCTTTCCAAAGGATTTTCTTTTAGTAATAGATGAATCACATGTAACGATACCTCAAGTAAAAGCTATGTATAATGGTGATAGAGCTAGAAAGATGAATCTTGTTGATTATGGATTTAGACTACCTAGTGCTCTAGATAATAGACCTCTTACTTTTAATGAATTTGAAAATAAAATAAATGAAGTAATATATGTTAGTGCTACTCCTGGAGACTACGAAATGGATAAAGTGGATGGTAAGGTAGTAGAACAAATAATTAGACCAACAGGATTATTAGATCCTAATATTGAAGTAAGAGAAACAAAAAACCAGATAGATAATCTGGTCGAAGAAATATATAAACAGAATGAAAAAAATGAGAGAACATTAATTACTACGCTTACTATTCGTATGGCTGAAGAACTAACTAACTATTTAAAAAGTTTAGATATCAAAGTAGCATATTTACATAATGAAGTAAAGACTTTAGAAAGACTTAAAATAATAAGAGAATTAAGACTAGGTAAATATGATGTAGTAGTGGGTATTAATCTTTTAAGAGAAGGAATTGATATCCCCGAAGTTAGTTTAATAGCTATTATGGATGCTGATAAACAAGGATTTTTAAGAAGTACCAGAAGTTTAATTCAAACAATAGGTAGAGCTGCGAGAAATGCAAGTGGCAAGGTTATAATGTATGCAGATACTATTTCAGATAGTATGAATGAAGCAATTACAGAGACTAAAAGAAGAAGAGAAATACAAGAAAAATATAATAAAGAGCATGGCATTACTCCTAAAACTATTATGAAAGATATACCTGAAGTTATATCTAATGAAGTAGAGAAGAAGATAGAAAAAGAAGAAAAACTAAGTAAGAAAGAAAGACTAGATATGATAGACAGACTTACGAAAGAAATGAGAAATGCTGCGTCTAACTTAGATTTTGAAAGAGCTATGGAACTTAGAGATATTATTTTTGATTTAGAGTCCGAAAAATAGATAGAAGCCTGCACATATAAGTAGACAGTATTCAAGAAATAATACAAAGATACTTCCAAAACATGGAGAAAACATCGTTATAAAAAACTGATAGAGAATAATTATTGATAAAACTAATACTCCAAGTAAAGCTAATAATTTTATTCCTATACAGCATCTCATAAATCTAAAGAAATTATTAAACATATAGTATCACCTATGATATTGTATGTTCTTTTTTTATTTTTGTTAAATAAAAACTCGAACTTAATTGTTCGAGTAATTGTTATATTGGTACGATTGGTATAGTAGTTTACAACCAATCATCAATAGTAAATATTAATATCAATCACTGATAATAGTATAACATAATTTGTTAATAATGGAACATTTATCATACTATTTTATCTAGGATCATGTACCCACGTTAACTCACAACCATATTCTTCATGTAGTTGCTTTAATTTATGTAAGTATTTTTCAACAACATCTGGCCATTCATTTGAAAAATAAATTTTTATACATGGTTTCATTTTTTCATCGGGATATTTTTCTCTAAATTGTCCTGATTTAATAAAGCCCATATAATCTTTAATCTTATCTTGTAATATTTCCCAATGAGTTGTTAAATTATCATTATCCCAACTTAAATGGTCACTTATGCATAAAAATACTTTATCTTCTTCAACATATATAATATCAATTTTATTTCTATCTACTACTGTCATATCAATTCCTCCTTAAAACAATAACAATTAATTTATTAAATTATTATCTACAATATATTTAATGTTATTTCTATTTAACATCCATGTTTTATTTCTGACACCTTTTTTATATTCATTTATTTGAGCAATCATATCATCAGACAAATTAAAATATATTTCTTTTGCTTTATTTAAAGTTCTATCTTTTCCTAGATTATCTGCAATAAAATCTAAATACACATTAAATTCATTAAACTTTTCGTTAAATAAATACTCTATTGCATCAATATAATTATTTTCAAATCTTAAATAAAGGTTTCCTATTTCTTGCTTTAAAACATTGCTCAACTCATCAATTACTTCGTCTAGCTTTTCCTCTGAAGTAATATCATACCATTCTTTATCTTTTGGCTTATACATTTTAGAAGCAATAACACTTTCTACAGGCAATTTCCCATAGTCTTTATTATATATATGAAATCCGACATTTGTCTCGATTTTATCTCCAATTTTATTCCATTTACATGTATAAAAATCTAGTACAAAAGTTAAATCTTTAATTGTTTTCTTTAAACACCTTCTACTTTTATAATATTCAAAATCAAGTTCTTTACCTATTGATAACATTAATGAACTAAGTGCATCATCAATTGACATATTTATTTTCACCTAACACATATTATAAATAATAATTTTTCTTTCCGATTAAAATTGTTGTCCAATAATCATCATCTTCATTAGCAGAATCTTTCCATATTCCAACACTAATTTCGATGAATCCATAACTATCTTCACTTTCTTCATCAATTTTACCATTATTATGTTTTTTGAGAATTTCAAATAATTCTTTTCTGCTAATATCAAATGCAGATACACCATAAATATATGGTTTTAAATTACCATCATGTCCATATAAAAACTCTATTGAAATCAATTCATCGTTTACGTCATATTCACAACTAAATTCAGGATAAAAATGACTCCAACTTTTACCTCCGTAGTTTTCATACTTACTTTCTGGTTCTCCTAATAACTTTATTACTTCTTCTTTTTTTGTTCCAAAACAAATTTCTTTTCCATCAAAAATCATCTTTTCTAATGGAATTAACTCAATCTTCATAATGTTCCCTCCCTATTGATAGTATAACACATAAACCTTTATTTTAAAATATATTTTCAATGAATATAAGTGATATTCACATATTTATTTTACAAATTATCTATAAAAACCATCTTTTTCTTTTTCGCCGTTTATTTTGTTATATTCTTTTTTATCTATAATATCATTTATATATAAATCATTGGCTACATCTTGGTATTTTTCTTTATCTTTGTCTCCAAATAATCCTTGTACTTTATCACTTATATGATTTATTATCCTTTCAAATTTTTCTTTCCAGTATTCTATTTTTTTATAAAAAAACGAATTCTAATTAAAGAGTTCGAATTATTCATTATTGGTACGATTAGTGTAGTAGTTTACAACCAATCAATAATAGTAAATATTAATATCAATCACTAATAATAGTATAACATATTTTTTAGTGTATGGAACAATTTTTATACAATTTGTTTGAATTAGTTTTTATATACTTCATACAACATACTACAATACTTCAGTAGCTAACAACATATTCATTATAACAATAATGTCGTATATTGTCAATTTAATCGTTCGACAAAATTCGACAAAAAAAGCACTATATTAAAGTGCTATATCATTGTATCCTATTTCAACTATTTCTTCATCTACTAGTTTAATTCCAAGCCCATCTTCATCAAAATCAGGATCTCCCCATCTTTTATTAAATGTAAGGTTTATACATCATCCTAATTATTTTTGTATTCTTGGTAAAGTTTATCTAGTTCTTCTATAGAATCATTTTTTCCATATGTTTCTTTTGCTATTGCCATTAAAAATTTATCATAATATTTATCCAAGAATGAAGTTCCTTCTTGAGTTAGTAATTGCTCATTTAATGAGGCTTCACCATCAATTCCATCTTCTAGTTCTTCTTTTCCTTCTTCACTTAACATATCATGTTTATTTAACCATGTGAATACAATTTTAAAATGATTTACTACTAATTCATATGGAATCCCACCATCTATTTGCCATACAGCTTTATCATATATTTTCATATTTTTATTTCTCCTCTAACTTCAATATTTCTTTGTATTCTTCATCTGTTAATATGTGTCCCCACAAACCATAGTGTAATTCTTCAAAACCTGCTTTATACATAGTTTCATCATCTGGTGATGAAATATAATATAATGTTGGTTTATCTTCACCATTAACTCTATAAGTTCCTAATTTGCATATCACACCTTTAAAATTTATTTGATTATTATTCATTAGAACACCTATTCTTCTGCTTCCCAATCCATTTCTTCTTCAACTTCTTTTTCTGTCTGTCTATATGATTCCAAAAGATTGTTTAAAAATTCTGTTGTAGTTTTTGCATCATGTTCATATAATTCACATTTTATACCTTCATTACTCAATTTAGAATATAATTCAAGTATCCTTTCAATACCAGTTTTATCTATATAATCACATACAACTATATAATCATTAGATTCAATTAATTCTTTAATGTCCGAAATAGATTTTTCATTATTATAATATTCTCTTATAATCATAATACCGTTTGGTGTTATATTATTTTCAATAATTTTAATTCCTACTATGCTATTCATATTTTACCTCCTTACTCATAGTATAACACATAAACCTTTATTCTAAAATATATTTTCAATGAATATAAGTGATATTTACATATTTATTTTACAAATTATCTATAAAAACCATCTTTTTCTTTTTCGCCGTTTATTTTGTTATATTCTTTTTTATCTATAATATCATTTATATATAAATCATTGGCTACATCTTGGTATTTTTCTTTATCTTTATCTCCAAATAATCCTTGTACTTTATCACTTATATGATTTATTATCCTTTCAAATTTTTCTTTCCAGTATTCTATTTTTTTATAAAAAAAACGAACTCCAATTAAAGAGTTCGAATTATTCATTATTGGTACGAAGATATAGTATATCCGAAACCTAAGGAATAGTTGATAAACAACTAATCACTAAATACATTTTACCATATATATCATTTATTTCAACAATTTTTAGTTAATTTTTTTTATCTTCTACAATTGAGAAATATTGCTCATAATTATTATAATTTGTTAAATAATTTAAAAATTTTGGTAAATCTCCTTTTTCTCCATTGTATCCAATTTCTTTTTCTAAAATTTCACTAAACATATAATGTTTGTTTTTTTGCAATTCAGTATTAATTTTATTGTTAGTTTCATCATTTGCTTTATCTTCATCAAATAATAAGACTACATCAATTCCTAAGTCTTTAAATATCTCAATGAATGGAAAATAATGTGGTTTACCATAACAGGGGAAAATACTATATTGTTCAAATTGCTTTCCAGCTTTATTTAGTACTTTTTTTAAAAACAATTGATCATTTATACCTTCAACCATATATACTTTAGTTGAGAAAAGTGCACTCATAAATTCTTTTTTGTGAATCTCTAGTATATTGTTTTTTAGTTTTTCTTCATCATAGTATGTTTTTGAGTTTGAATATAGATTTTCAATATTAATGGTACTTGGTAAAGCATTTGCTGCCTTTTTAAAATCTATTGTTTTAGACCCTTTGTATTCAGGATCATTGAAAATATATAAATTATTAAAATTGATGTTTAACATATTTAATAGTTCAGGTGAATGTGTTGCCATATATACATCTTTAGTTTCACTTAATTTATTTATTAAATTTGCTGTTATATTTAGCATAGATGGATGAGAATGATTTTCTGGTTCATCTAAAAAAATATACTTTTTATTACTTTTTTCTATTAATCTTAATAAGAAGTGTAGCTTTTGCCCACTTCCCATACTTCCTTTTAAATCATCAGCATTAATCTTTACTAACTTTTTGTATTCTTTCGTTTTTTGAGGTGCAATAACATCTTTTGTTCTTTTATGTGAATTTAAATTTAAAGTTTCATCCATTAATTCATTATACATATCTGAATTATTTTTAATAAGAGTATCTAGTTTATTTTCAAATTGTTTTTGTATATTTGTTAATTCATCATCGACTAATAACTCAGTTATTATGTAATCCATTAAAAAGGAATTATTAACCGTATCTTTCATTTCGTCAGCAAAAACTAATTCTGATCCTAGCATAATAACATCTTTTCTATCATTTTTTTCGTCAAATAATGATTTTTTTATTCTTTCTAGTTCATAAGTTTTTCCATAACCATTTGGTCCTATAAATATTTTTAACATAATTTACTCCTAACTACTAAAAAAGAGCATAGTATTTCCTTATCGTCTATAAGTCTTTACTAGCCCTTATATATTATTTACTTATTATTTGCTGGCTTTAATGTTTTTTGAATACCTTGATATTCTGTTTTTTCTGATGATGAATCGAACCATTCTTTACATACTCTTGCAGTTCCAGAATAATTAGGATCACTTGATTTGATATCTGAAAAAATATCTTGCATTTCTTCGGTTAATTCGTCAATCATTTCTCTCATATCTTTTAATACAGTTTTTTTAGTAAATCTTTTTCTTAATAATTTGCCAAATAAACTATAATTATCTAAAACGAATTTAGATATATTATCTCCATACCCATTAATATCAATATTTAATGTTGGTATTGGTTCGTATTCTTCTTGACCTCTGATACTATCTATTGCTTTTTCTTCTTGCTTTAATAAAACAATATTTTTATTAGCTATTAATTTTTTAATTTCTTCTTTTGAATAAGTTTTATTATAATCAAATTTAAATGTATCACTAGTAGCAGCAAGATAATAAACTTGATAAAGTTGTTCCCACCAATCAAAACTTCTTCCATGTCCTTCAGTCGCTCTATCTTTAAAAGTCATTGTTGTAGGAATTCTATGAATAAATGTATATTTTTTATTGTTATACATAGATAGCATTTTTAAGTAGTCATCTTCATCAAGAGATATACCATATACTTTAGATAATAATTCATATAATTCTTTATCAGTTAATTTATCAAAATCACTTTCAACAACTTCTTTTAGTATACTAATGTATTTTTGTAGTTTAGTTTTAAATTCTTTCGCATTTTCTTCATCACTTGCACGACCAATATATGCGTAAGTATCTTCTACTAATGAAATTCTTTTTCTTTCAGTTTCCATTTTAAAACCTCCTTGTTTGGTTATATATTATAACACATTTTGTCCAATTTGAAACATTTTTTTTAATTATCTTTCAAAGTCATCCTTTTCTTTACTTAAATCTAATTCTTCAATATCATCAACATCTAATACATTATCATCATACATCTCATTAACTACATCAATATATTTATCATCTTTATCATACCAACTTTGAAGTTTATCGTGTAAGAATGATATTAGTTTTTCAAACTTATCTTTCCAATATTCAAAAATATTTTGTATATCTTTTATTTTAGATTTTAAAAATGAAATTTCATTATCCTTTTCTTTAATTGTATTATTTAAAGTCTTAACTCTTAAATTAAGCGCTTCATTATTTTCAGTTAGAGTTTTAATTCTATTATTTTTATCTTTTAATTGTTCATGAGCATTAACTAGTGTATTAGATAAAGTTTGTATTTTATCGTATTCTTTACTAGTATTATCTACTTGTTCGATAAAGTCGATAAAAGAATCTTTATCTTCTTTTGATAAAATATAATTATCTTTATTTAGTTTAGACACTTTCAATTTATCAATTTTATCTTTTATTACTTTAGAGTTTTGTTTTAACTCTGAAGATTTTTTATTTGCTTGTTTTAGATTTTCAGTATTCTTTTCAATTTGTTTTTTCATTTCAATATAGTTATCCATATCAGATACATGAATATCTCTATTTCTACCTTTTTGCTTTTGCTTTAAAGTAGAATCTAAACTATATACTTGATTAAATTCTTCAATACATAAAGTTCTCATTTTATCTTGTAATCTTATTAAAGATTCTTTAGTAAATACATCTGATTTACCAACTTGTTTTTCCATACCATTTTTATTTTTATATTTAATTGGAACACCGACAATATGTAAATGTGGACTTGTTTCATCATAATGAATTATGGCACTAGCTACTTTAAAATTAGGAACAAGCATTTCTAAATCATCAACTTGTTTTTTATAGACTTCTGACATTTTCTTTTTAAAATTTTCATCTTTGGTATCCCAATATTCTTTATCTCCAAGTTCAAGTATTATTTCACAAGCAAGATCTTTTTTCTCATTATTAGATACATTATCAAAATAATTATCTATCGTTCTACTAGGTCTTGTTTGTTTAGAATTGTATTCTAATCTTGCTTCTTCAAATTCACTTAAATATAATTCTTTTACATCATCAAGTGGAGAAGATGTTCCTCTAACTATTTCTATTAGTTCTTGATTATCATCATATTTTCTATAATTGTGTTTATCTACTTTTGATAATTGTCTTACATTTTGAATAGCATTATTTGGTAAAGAAGTTGTTCCACTTAAATTATTTTTACCATTTTGTTTAGATATATTTTTTCTATTTTTATCGCTACCTAAATGTAATGAATAAGCAAGTTCTGACATAAGTTTTCCTCCTTTCTAGAAGTGACCACTCAAGTGGTCATTTTGGTTATCCAAAATTTCTAACCCCCTAGGAATTTTGTACGTTCCATACAAAATATCCAGTGGGCTAAGGTTTAACACCTTAGAATCCGTTTACTTTATTTCACAATAACCAAAACTTCGTAATGGTTAAAATTCATAAAGTATTAATTTTTAAATTGCTATCGCCACTTTCATTTACTTCGTAAACAAAACGTGCCACGCATTTTAAAAATCTTCTTCGGTAACATTATCAGGTATTGTTTCAAATACATCTCTAATGTTTACCTTTATATCATTCGAATTATTCTTTGTAGCAAGCATTCCCATTGATAACCAATTTTTATCTCCATTATTATTTTCTTGTAACGGGAATACTCTAATAGGAACTTCATTTCTTTGAAGTGGTCCTATATCTAATTTTTCAGTTTCTTTATAATATGTACCTTTATATAAATTAACTTCATAATATTCATTTAATCTATATAAGTGTTGCATTACATCTTTAATTGGCAAGTATTCACTATACCTTATATTTGTATCTACGCAAACACCATTAAAATCGTATGTAAGTGGTCTTTTTCTATCAATATAACCTTTTGTATATAATTCATTAAAGTCATTATAGAATGTACTTCTAAAATTGATTTGCTTTACAACAAGTTTTCTATTTTTTAATTCCAATTCAACATCATCTATATATCTCATAATTATATCCGCTTTATCATCTCGATCTAATAAATCCCAACTATCATTGAAAGCATAATAAGATATTGGTAATTTAACTTTATTGATAAAGTCCATATCTCTTTTTAAAAGTATATCTTCAGTAGTAAAATTTAATTGTTCTGCTTGTGAGTTTTCTAATAGTTTAGAATTAATATCTTTAATTTGATTTTCTATTAATTTCAATTCACTTTTATATTCTTCTTCTGTGAATATTGAATCAATATATGCTTTTCTAATTCTATCTTTTTTTTTATTTAATGATTTTAATTCTTTTTCTAATTCTTGTTTTGGATTATCTAATTTAGATTTTAATACTGGTAAGAAAAATTCATTAACAACATTATCATATTCTAAAATGTCAGATAATAATACTTTAACTGAATTTTCAATAGTTTCTTCTTTAATATTGTTTTTACAATCTTCACACCTATAATAGAAATACCATTTATCATATTTCATTTTATGAGTAGCTCCACCAGCAAGTATTCTTCCACATTTAGGACATCTTAATTTTTGTAAGAAGATATAAGTTTGTGTTCTCATATAATTCTTTTGATTTTTCTTCTTTTGTGCTTGGCAGTTTTCCCACAGTTCTTTACTAACTAATGGCTCAACAACATTTTCATAATAAACTGGTTTATTTATTGTTTTACCTGATACATAATCTCCTTTATATAACTCATTAGAAAGTATCTTTAATACTCTTGTATCTTTCCAATTTGTTTTTCCTAATACTTTTTCTTTATTATAAATATTTGCGATGGTGCTATAAGAATTACCTTCGAAATATAAATTAAATATTCTGATAACTATATCTTTTGTTAATGGATCAGGAACTAATTTTTTATCTACTCGTTTAAAACCAATAGGGCAAACTGCTGGAATATGACCTTGTTTAATAGCACCTGCCATACCAACTTTAGTTCTCTCACTTGTTCTTTCTATTTCATTTTGAGATACACTCATCATAATTCTAGTTACCATTTTCCCATTGGCTGTTGTGGTATTAATATCATCATTAGCACATACTAAATCAAATCCATACTTTTCAGAGGTTTTAAGTAAGTTTTCCCAGTCATATATACTTCTTGATAGTCTATCTAGTTTTAAAGCAATAACAGTATTTATTTTACCAGTTTTAGCATCATCTATTAATCTATCAAACTCTGGTCTATGATTACCTGTTTTGGCACTTATTCCAGCATCTTGATAATAATCATATATCTTATAACCTTTAAACTTACAAAGTGCCTCTAGTCGTTCTTTTTGTTCTAGTAAACTAAAACCTTCTTTGGCTTGATCTTCGGTAGATACTCTTAAATATAGACCACATATTCTTTCTTCATCTTTCATATGCTTCAACTCCTTTTACTAAAAAAGAGGAGACAATAGTATCTAGTAAAGTCTAAATACTACTGACTCCTCATTTAATTCAATATTATATATTTTTATTTTATCTTTGCAATTTAACATGATGTACCTCCATTTCTAGAGAATACCTCTTTCATTGGTTATATATAATATCATCTTTTAAAGATTTGTCAATTCCCTGATTAGGGTATAAATAGTATTTAGATAGTTTTTAAATAATCTTCAAATTCAGATAATTTAATCTTATTAGATAAGTTTTCAATAAAGACTTCATTAGAATAATTGAATATTAAGAAAGTTTTATCTTTTATAATAATTCTATTTGGTTCAATATAAGTTAAATTGGTTCTATCTATCTTTCTTATGTTTCCGTTGATAATTGTTGGTGTAGTTTTTGCAAACTCACATATAAGTTCTAACTTCTTTCTTAATGATTCTTCAATAGGCAATTCTTCTTTAATAATATTTACCATAATACCATCCTTTCTTTTAGGATAGTTTTTAACAACAAAAAAACTAATCCGTATCACGAATTAGTTATTTATCAAGCTCGAAAAGTTCGAGCAGAATTCCTCTTGGTAGCGAGAGGGGGGATCGAACCCTCGACCTTTCGGGTATGAACCGAACGCTCTAGCCAGCTGAGCTATCTCGCCGTAAAATGTAATATAATTATATTACATTTTTTTTGCTTTGACAAGTATTTTTTTAATTATTTGTATAATTCTTTGTTTAATAAATCAATATTATTATTCATTACTGTTATATAATTTTCATTAGAATTAGTAATACCACCATCAATTGTTTTCATGGTATTTAATGTTACTAGTTCTACATTATAATTCTCTATTAGATTTTTACATGTACTATTTGTTTCTTCACTAGAAGAATATATATATTTAATGCTTCCATTATTTATAAGTTTTTTTACTTCATTAATAGTATTATCACTTAATTCATCCGTTTCTTCTAGTGAGATAACATTTAAATTATATTTTTCTAAGAACTTAAAAACATTATTATCTACGACAATAGTTTTATAGGCTGCTAGTGAAATATCTTCTTTAATATCAGCATCTAGTCTTGATAAATTATATTTTAATTCTTCATATTTATCTTCGATTCCTGTTTTATCTGTATTAGATATAAGATATGGATTAGATACATATTCTAATAATCCATCTTTGGTATTTTGAGCCATCATTAAATAGTTATAAGGATTTAACCATAATTCTGATATATCATAGTCATAGTTCATACCCATAGATACATCAATTACTTTTAATTTTTTATTTTTGTTAATCATATCTACAGCAAAATCTCTATCTCTGTCTAAACTATTAAAGACAAATAAATCAGTTTTAGAGTATTCAGTTAATTTTTTATCCGATAATTCAAAATCTTTAGGATCTACTCCTGATGGATAGATACTTTTTATAGTACTATAATCTCCATATAAACTACTTATTAAATATCTAATTGGATATATTGTTGTATAGATATTAATATCTTTCATATTATCATTATTTAAATTAAATTTACAACCTGTTAATGTAAATAATCCTAGTATTAAAATAATTATTTTCTTTTTCATCATATTCCTTCTTTCAATTCTATATTTATATTATCATATTTTTAATAAAAATGATAGAAGTATTTTGAAAAATATTGTATAATAATTTGGAAGTGAGGGAATTCAGATGAAAACTGATGATTTTGATTATTACTTACCAGAAGAACTTATTGCTCAAGTACCTTTAAAGAATAGAGAAGAATCGAGACTATTAGTATTAGATAAAGATACTGGTGAGAAAATAGATGATAAGTTTTATGATCTTATTAACTATTTAAATAAAGGTGATGTCTTAGTTCTTAATGATACTAAGGTAATACCAGCAAGAATTATTGGTACTAAAGAAGATACAGGTGCTGTTATTGAATTATTGCTTTTAAAAAATAGTGAAAAAGATAATTGGGAATGTTTAGTAAAACCTGCGAAAAGAGTAAAGATAGGTACGATTATTTCTTTTGGTAATGGAGAGCTTAAAGCTAAATGTATAGGAATAGGTGAAGAAGGTATTAGAGTGTTTACCTTTATGTATGATGGTATCTTTTATGAAATATTAGATAAACTTGGTACAATGCCCCTTCCACCATATATTAAAGAAAAATTAGATGATCAATCGAGATATCAAACAGTATATGCTAAAAATATTGGTAGTAGTGCTGCTCCGACGGCTGGTCTTCATTTTACAAAGGAATTATTAAAAAAGATTGAAGATAAGGGTGTAATTGTTACATATATTACATTACATGTAGGACTTGGTACTTTTAGACCAGTTAATGTTGAAGATGTAACTAAACATAAGATGCATAGTGAGTTTTATAGTATGACTAAAGAAACTAGTGATATTTTAAATAAAGCAAAAGAAGAAAAAAGAAGAGTAATAGCGGTAGGTACTACTACTACTAGGACATTAGAAACGATTATGACTAAATATAATACTTTTAAAGAATGTAGTGGTTGGACTGATATATTTATTTATCCAGGTTATGAGTTTAAGGCTATCGACTCTTTAATTACTAATTTCCATTTACCTAAATCGACTTTAATAATGCTAGTTAGTGCTTTATCTTCTAAAGATATAATTTTGGATACTTATAAATATGCCGTAGAGAATAAATATCGTTTTTTCTCTTTTGGAGATGCTATGTTTATTACGAAAATTAATTGCAAATAGTTAAATATTATGTTATTATTAATATGAGGTTAGATATGAAAAAGAAATATTTGTTTTTGTTTGGATTTTTGTTAATGTTTGGTTTAAATATCAATGTAAATGCTTTGGAACAAGAATGTACAAAAGAGGCTGCTATTCAACTTGCAAAGATTGTTTATCATGAAGTTGGTAGTATTCATAAAAGTGAAACGGGCTATTCAGATGATTTGTTTGCCCAGCTTACTACTGCTAGTATTGCCCTTAATAATGCTTCTTCTAAAGCTGGAAGTAATTGGTATGAAAAGTTAATGAATTTAACTGATAATAATTATAGTGGTTATAGCAACTATAAAAATCTTTCGTTTGATGAAGCTGTTGGTGATTATAAGGGAAGAATGTTATATGTTGCTCAACTTGTTCTAAATGGAAGGTATAATGTTCCTAAGAATTTGGTTTTTCAAGCTGCTGATTATATTGTTTTAAAGGAGGGAAGAGAGGAGTGGACGCATATTAAGGCATCACCTAATGATGTATATTTTGGATATCCTTCTCCTAGTCTTTCTGATGTTGATGTATTCGGTCGTACTGTAAAAAGTAAAGAGGTTAAATGGTATAAAAATTTAGCTAAATCATATCAAAGGGATAGTTATGATGATTTTACTACAAGTACTGTTTGTGGTGGAGTATCTGATAATAGTTCAGGTAATACTTCTAACTATAGTGAAGATATAGACGTTCCAGTATGTGAAAATCCTGAAATATTAAAGGTAATTTATTTTGCTAGTATTATTGTTGATATAGTTAAAATAATTGTTCCGATTGGTTTAGTTGCAATGGCTATGCTTGATTTTTCAAAAGGGGTTACTTCTGGTAATGAAAGTGATAACAAAAAGAATTTATCTAAATTAATTAAAAGATTTATTTATGCTATACTTATTTTTGCGGTTCCTTGGATTGTGAAAATATTAATAATTAATTTGGGTAATTTAACAAAAGGTGTTAATTATACTGATTGCTTAGAAAATGCTACTGGGGATAAAATTAAAGAGTTGGAGGAAAAATTTGAAAGTATTACTGATGGCTCTAATAATTATTATAATAGGGATGTTATTTTTGTTGGTGATTCAAGAACTTATCAAATGTGTTTTTCTGTAGAACCAAATGGTAATACTACTAATTGTTCTATTAAGGGAAATGGTAATAAACCTTTTGCTGGCGAAATTAATTATTATATAGCTGAAGGTTCTCGTGGTTATAAATGGTTTGAAGAAACTGCTGTTCCTGCTGTTAATAGTATTATTAATTCTGGAGATAATAAGTACACTATTATATCATTAATGGGTGTTAATGGAGTACTTGAAGATATTAATAAATATGAAAAGAAATATAAGGAATTATCTAGTGGTAATTGGAAAAATCAAAAAATTATTTTGGTTTCTATTATGCCAGTTGAGGATGATAATATTAAAATTTTTAAAGATATAGTTAATAATAAAAACATTGAGGCATTTAATAATAGATTGAAGGGATTATCTACTGGTAATATTTCTTATTGTGATATATATACTACAATGAAAAGTAATATGAATAAATATAAGCTAAGAGATGATGGGCTTCATTATACTACTGATGCATATAAAGAAATATATAATTTAATTGGGCAAAAATGTTTCTAAATACTAGTTTATACTAGTATTTTTTCTATTTATTTGATATAATTTTGTATATAGAAAGTAGGGTGAGGATATGGATAAATATGATTATGTTACTACTTCTATTGAAGAAGAAAAGGAAAGAATACATAATATATTATTATATTTAGAAGATAAAGATAATATGGAAGAATATACTAAATATCAAGAAAGATATAATACTATATGTAAATATTTAAATGCTAAAGTTAGATATATTAATATTTC
>DFLL01000030.1 GCA_002375205.1 Caryophanales bacterium UBA3620 | reverse complement strand
AATGTTGACATTTTAAATTATGATATTATAAATTATAATAAATATTATTAAATATATGACAAATTTCGAGTGCTTTCTTTACAACTTAAATTTCTTTTGTTATAATTAAATACGAATAGAAGGATTGATAATATGGCTAAGAAAAAGACCAAAAAAGAAGAAAAAAAGAAATTTGAATATACTAATGAAGTAGTAGGAATAATTATGATACTAGCTTCTATTATCGGGATAGGAGGATATGGACCTGCTGGTAATTTTTTCAGAGCTTTCTCGGTATTTCTTGTAGGAAATATTTATATCTTTTTACTAGCTTTTGTCCTTATTATGGGAGCATATATCATTGTAAAAAGAAAGACACCTGACTTCTTAGGACTAAGATGGATTGGATTATATATACTAGTTGTATCATTCTTAATACTTCTTCATTTAAAATATATAGAATTAAATAGTAGTGAAGGAGTAAAGATAATTACTGAGACTTATAATAATCTATTATTAGCTTTTAAGAGTACAGAAGCTATATCTAATAGTGGAGGAGGTATCATAGGAGCTCTCTTTACTTATGCCTTTTATAGTTTATTTAAAGAAGGTACTAAGATAGTGGTTATTACTCTTATTGTAATAGGAGGTATCCTTCTACTTAATACTAGTCTAATGGATTTAATTAAGAAGATAAAGATGCCTAAGATTAAACATGAGCATAAAGAAAAGAAAGAAGAGGAAGAAGATAAGAGAATAATTGTGTCTTCGACTAAAGATCTAGATCATGTTAGTGATAAAGAAGAAATAGATGTTCCTATTAAGACTGCTACTAGTACTCCAAATATTGAAGTACCATCAGAGCATATTGAAGAAGAAAAACCAGTAATTAATGTTAATTATAAATTACCACCTTTAACATTATTAAAACAATCTAAAGCGGGTAGTGATAAAGATAATGTTGAAGCTGTTAAACAAAATATTACAACATTAGAAAAAGTACTCGCAGACTTTGATATACCTGGCAAGATAAAAGAATGTCATATAGGGCCTTCTGTTACTCAGTATGAATTAGAGTTGCAAGCAGGCACTAAAGTAAATAAATTATTATCAATTCAAAAAGAAATAGCTCTTAATTTAGCTGCTAAAGATGTTAGAATCCAAGCTCCTATTCCTGGTAAGAGTACGATTGGAATCGAACTACCTAATAAAGTTAATAGTCCGGTATCATTTAGAGAAGTATTATCTAAACTTCCTGCTCCTGATGAAAAGAGTGTTCTAGCCGTAGGATTAGGTAAAGATATCATGGGTACCGTTAAGTGGGCCGAGATAAATGCTACACCCCATATGTTAATTGCTGGTGCTACTGGTAGCGGTAAATCTGTATGTATTAACTGTATTATTGCTTCGATACTAATGAGAAGTAAACCAGATGAAGTTAAACTCGTAATGGTTGACCCTAAAAAAGTAGAATTATCTATGTATAATGGGGTACCACACTTACTTACTCCAGTTGTTACTGACCCTAAAAAAGCAAGTATAGCTCTTAAGAATATAGTTGTCGAGATGGAAAGAAGATACCAAGTATTTGAAGATACTAAATGTAAGAATATTGGTGCCTATAATAAAATGTGTGAAACTAATTCTGAATATGAAAAAATGCCATATATTGTCTTTATTATCGATGAGTTAGCAGACCTTATGCTCGTTGCTGCTAAAGATGTTGAAGACTCTATTATGAGAATTACTCAGATGGCTAGAGCAGCAGGTATTCATTTAATCGTAGCTACTCAAAGACCATCTACTGATGTTATAACTGGTGTTGTTAAAGCAAATATACCTTCTCGTATATCATTTGCGGTATCATCACAAATAGATTCAAGAACAATCTTAGACCAAGGAGGAGCAGAAAAACTACTTGGTAAAGGAGATATGTTATTTAAACCAATGGGAGAAAATACTCCAATAAGAATACAAGGAGCATATGTAAGTGATGAAGAACTACAGAAGATCGTAGACTTTACGATATCACAACAAAAAGCTAATTATGACCATTCTCTTACTGAAGAAAGAGGAGAGTCTTCATCAAATGATGCAGGTGCTTATGATGATGGATATCAGTCTAAAGAAGAATATGATGATCCATTATATAATGATATTGTTGACTTTGCTATGGAGTTTGGTAAGATAAGTGCTTCCTTAATTCAAAGAAAATATCGTATTGGATATAATAGAGCTGCTAGAATAGTAGATCTATTAGAAGAAAGAGGAATAATAGGACCTCAAAATGGTTCTAAACCTAGGGAAGTATTAGCTAAAAAAGATAATAGTGGTGAATAACTACTATTATCTTTTTTTATGTATTATCGCTATCGCTTTCTCGGATTAACAAGTTAATCCTTACATACCATTACTAGAAGTATCTTGTATAAAGAATTAACTCTGGATAAAATAAATTTTTGGAGATTTGTCAAAAAGTTGTGAGATTCGTCAAAAAGTATTGACTTAATAGTTAAAAATGATACAATTAAAGTACTTTAGATTGTTGCAGGTGTATTTATACACTTGGTAGAAGTATTTCAAAAGGAAGAGTTTACTCTCTTTCTTTTGCTTTTATAAAAAATATGATGAAGACAAAATTGATATGTGCTTTAAATTAATAACACATATAAATCTTAAAAATTATAAATTAATTATAATTAAAGCTGGTTCATTAATATATAGTTTGATTTATGTCAACCATAAATTTCGTGGAAGAGCCAAAAATATTATAAAAACGCAACATATTAATAAATAATATGATATAATCGAGGTGGTGGTGCATATGGAAAATTGTAAAAAAGTAATTATTTTTAGTCATGAAAATGATATTGATGGAATGGGTAGTATTATACTTGGTAAAATAGCATTTGGGAAAATAGATTATGTTTTGTCCTCAAATGTTGATATATTAGAAGCTAGATTTAGGAAAATGATGGAAAATAAAGGCTTAAGTAAACATGATAATATTTATGTGACAGACCTTGCACTGTATAGTCCAGCAATAGATTTAGTAAAAAAAGGCCATGATCTTTCAAGCAAAGTGCTTGTTTTTGATCATCATAGGTCGGCAATTGATGCTGGATATAATAACTATGATTTTACAACTATAATTGAAGCTGACAATAACGGTAGAAAAAAATGTGGTACTGATTTATTTTACGAATATTTACTTTCAAAAAGCCTAATCACTGGAACACCTGCTTTGAATGAGTTCGTGGAATTAACTAGGTTAGAGGATACGTGGGAATGGAAAAAGTCTGGGAATATAGGAATGAAAGCCCATGATTTAGCAATTTTGTTTAATGCATTAGGTATAGAAGAATATTTAGATAGGATGTATTCAAGATTATCTACATGTATAGCTGACTTTAGTTTTACTGAAGAAGAAAAAAATATTATTAATAATAAAAAGAATGAGTACTTGGCATTGTTAAAACAAATTTGGGATGAAGCAGAATCATTCAAAGATGAGTTTGGAAATGATTATTATGCTGTATATGCTGGATACGAATTTAGAAATGAACTTGGGGAATATGTTAGAAAACTTAGTATAAGAAATCTAAAATATATAGTAATAGTAGCACTAGAAAAAGGAAAATTTGGTCAAAAATCATATAGATCAATTGAAGCAAATTTTGATGTAGGCAAGATAGCAGAATCTCATGGAGGGGGTGGCCATCCAGAGGCTGCTTCTGTAAATATTACTGAAGAGCAAAAAAAGCACGCACTTGTATTAAGAAAAAAAAGTAAGAGGGATAGTTTAGAATATTTAGTAAATAGCAGTTATAAAGAATAATTATGGTTTATTCAAAGAAAATATCGTATAGGATATAATAGAGCTGCTAGAATAGTAGATTTATTAGAAGAAAGAGGAATAATAGGACCTCAAAATGGTTCTAAACCTAGAGAAGTATTAGCTAAAAAAGATAATAGTGAATAACTATTATCTTTTTATTATATATATAAAAATGTTGACAAATACCATAATTAATAATAGAATGATATCAAAGAGAGAAAATTATATTTAATAGGAGGGATAATATGCCTAGAGCAATCATGAGGCCGATAAAGGAGCCACTAAGTGAATATTCAACACAATCATTTGAGGAATACAAAAGTGAACTACAAACTAAAAAAGGGTATAATCTTACACACGAAGAAATAGAATATGCTGAATATGAATTTTTTCGAACAAAAGTAATCAAAAAAGGAGGATTATCATTAAAAAAAATAAAAGAATGATTAAAAGTACATCAAAGAAAAAGAACAGTGAAAACATTTTTGGAATGAAAATTAGTAAAAGTTCGCAAGAGAGAAAACCAGTGAATGTTAAAAGTACATTTTATGATTCTAATGATTATCCTAATATTATGGTTAATCGTCAATGTGATGATAGGTCTCTTTCTGAATATAAGAAAAATAAAGAAGATAAGCAGACACAGGAAGAAAAAGAAGAAGCTAAAGAAGAATTATTACGAGCAAAAAAGAATAAAACTAAAGCTAGAAAACTATTTGGGTAAAAATATAATAATAAATTATCAGGGGAGGAATATAAATGAATACACTAACAGATGCCCTTTTTAAAGGGGCTAATGCAATTAATTCAAGATTTGTTGGAGAATACAATGAATCTATGGAAAGAAAGACTGTAATAGATGGGTTATATAAAGATAATAATGAACCGGTATCTATTTATTTTTCTAAACGTAATCCATATACTTGTAAAGGCCTAGAATCATTTACAGCAATATTAACTAGTAGAGAAAAATATGCAAAATTAAAATCGAAAATAGATAGTAATTTTAATACTTATGCAATTGGAAGATTAAAAATGTATCAAGAATGTGATGAAATAATATATACCCTTTATTCAGATTACAATGGTAAATCAGAGAAAGCTGAAAATGAGAATCAAATAGAAGGAGTACTAGAAGTTACAATTGATTTTTATGATAAAAGTGAAGATTGTTTTGGAAAAAATATATTATTTAAAAAACCACATTTGGGTATGTTTATACGTAACGGTGAAAATATTGAATATTCCGGAAAACAAGAAAAGTTTAGCATAGAGATAAACGTAGAAAAATATAAATATTTTTTAGAGACAATATATTCATCAGGAATTCCAGTATGGCTAGAAAAATTAAGAGAAGATAAAAGACTAAAAGAAGCTGGAATGGATAAAATGAGTATTTATGAACTTGCTTTATGTAACAGTCAGAATAACATAAGGGTAGAAGATATGGGATACTTTTTAAGTCTAGATAAGTATAAATTATTAGAAAAAGTATCAAGTATTAAGAAAGAAATAACACAAAATTCATCAAATGAGATGCATGCGTTACGTTATAAGAAGGAAGATGATGCAGAGAAAAGTATTATTGAATTAATTAGTGGAACAAAAAACGCAACACTAGAAACTACTGAATATCCTCTTGGAGAAGTATATTTATTTAAAATGTATCAGGAATGTGATTATGGAGTTTATGAACTAACTGCGGTATATAACCCATTATCATCACTTTATAGTGGCTTTAATATTGAAGTATTATTTTATGGTAATGAAAAATATAAAGATGAAATGCAATATTATTATGATAATAAAACTATAAATAATAGATTATTTTGTAAAATAGTATCTAGTACAGATAGGGATTTTCTTTTAGAAAATATAAAAGAAGAAGTACTTCCAAGCGCAAACATAAAAATGGATGAATCTGAATTCCTTGACTTTTTAGGAATAATATATAATGAGGGAATACCTTCATATTTAGAAAGAATAAAAACTGGTAAGAAATTGCTTATGTTAAAAAAATAATATTAAACATAGATTATTAAGAAGATAATAGATGAGTACAGAAATTATATGGTATATAAAAGAGAATAGATGATTAAACTATTCTCTTTTAGTTATTTATACCAATAATTTTATAAAAATCTTAGTAAATTTATAAAATGTAATTGAAATGAGTATCAAATTTAGATATAATAGATGTCATACAAGTAACTATTAACATGAAGGGAAGATGCAATATGAACTTAAGTGAAATATACAGTAAAGAGAAAATAATAAATGCTCATTTTAGAGAAAAATATGATTATAATAGTAAAGAAATATTTTATAAACAAGTATTAGAATTATTATGTGAATTAAGTGAATTTGCATATGAAACAAAATGCTTTAAATATTGGAAGGAAGAAAAACAAAGTAGTCCTGATATTACTATACCAGAATTTGCTGATTGTTTAATGATAACTTTATGTTTTTGTGATTTAGCAAATATTAATGAAATAGAATTAGAAAATATCGAAGAAAAAGATATGGTTAAACTATTTATTGAAGCAAATAAACTAGCATCTTCTCTAACTATGGATTTAGAAAAAGAAAAATTATTAAAATTATTATCATATTTAATAGAAATATCTAAATTATTAAATTATAGTGATGAAGAACTTGATAATCACTGCACAAAGAAAATGAATAAAACTCTTAAAATGATAAGAGAAAAATAGAAGGAGGAGTTATGTATTTAGAGTATTATTTAGAGTGTTTAGGATATTCAAATATTCCAAGTTTTCTTATTAAATATTTAGTGTCTCCTTCATTACTAAGATTAAAAAAAGTAGGCTATTTTTGTGGAATGGACTATGCTTCGAAAGATATATATAACTTTCGAGAATATATTAGTAGATATGATCACTCTTTAACTGTAAGTTTAATAGTTTATAAATTAACTAATAATAAGATATTTACCTTAGCGGGATTATTTCATGATATTGCTACTCCTTGTTTTTCCCATGTAATAGATTATATGAATAAAGATTATGAAAAACAAGAAAGTACTGAAGAATATACTGAAGATATATTAAGAAATGATATCTATTTACAAAAATGTTTAGAAGAAGATAATATAAATATTGATGATATTATTAATTTTAAAAAATATCCCATTGTCGATAATGATAGACCAAAAGTATGTGCTGATAGAATAGATGGAGTTATATTAACAGGAATAGGTTGGACTAAAAATATAAGTAAAGAAGATATTAAAAAAGTAGTACAAGATATGCATATTTATATAAATGAATATTCTGAAGAAGAAATAGGATTTAAATCATTAAATATTGCTAAAAAAGTACTAGAGGTAAGTAAAAGTATTGATATTTATTGTCATTCTAAAGAAGATAATTATATGATGGATCTTCTTTCTCAAATAACTAAATTAGTAATTGATAAAAATTATATTAGATATGAAGAATTATATACTTATAATGAAGAAGAATTATTTAATATATTTAAAGAAAGCAATGATAAAGAACTAAATTTATTAATTTGGCAATTTGAAAATATTAAAAAGGAAGATATACCTAATATCGAACTTCCTAAAGTAAAAATAAGAGATTTAAAACCTATTATTAATGGAACAAGAATAGAAGAGAAAAAAGGATAACAGAATAGAAGAAAAAAAGATAAAGTGGTTGACAATCAAGCAAATTTATTATACAATTAAATTGTTTCAGAGCTGATATGTACTATGGTACTTCAGCATGTCATGAATACATGTTTATGACATTTGACGGAGTTTTTTCTCCGCCGAGTTCAGAACTGACAATTCACTGCGGTGTTGTCAGTCTTTTTTAATTTTAACAAATAAATTATGGTCAAAATAATAAATGTGTGATAAAATGAACTCAAGGTGGTGATGGTGTGAAGTTAAAAGAAAAATATTATTTAAAAACAAGTGAATTAATTGAAAATATTAAAGAAAAAGGAATTAATATTAAGAATGAAAGAAAAATAGAAGATATAATAAGCCATAATAATTATTACTATATAACTGGATATAAAGAATTATTTAAAAGTATAGATGGTAAATATAAGAATAATGTCTATTTTGAAGACATTTATAATATTTATATATTTGATAAAGAACTAAAATTAATTTTTACTAAGATTCTATTTAAAATAGAGCAAAATATAAAAATAGTGTTCTGCAATAACTTCTGTAATAGGTATGGTTATACTGACGTTGATTTGCTTGATATAAAAAACTATGATAGGACTAACAAATATACAAATAAAATAATGAATAAATTACAAAATCAAATCAAATGGTACGGAAGTAATAATGATGCAGTAATTTATTATGTACAAAAATATAGTAATATTCCGATATGGGTATTAATAAAAGTTTTAACGTTTGGTATGGTTAGAGACTTAATAACAATACAAAAACCTAATGTAAAGGATCATATTAATAAAGAACTAGTTAATAATAATATGAAAATTGTTGAAATGCTTAATATGTTGGAATTATTAATAACATATAGAAACATTTGTTGTCATGATGATAAACTAATTGGATATATTCACAATAAAGTTAATATTCCTAATACAAAGTATCATAAGCATTTTGGATTTATTAAAGATAAGAATGGATTATATACAAAAGGTAAGAAAGATATGCTCGCAGCCCTTATTGCTATTAAATATTTTGTTGATAGGAGAACTTATACTTTATTTATTAATAGAATATCAAAACTAATTGATGAATATGTAAATAAAATGAAAGGTAGAATAACTAGAGATGAACTTCTAAAGTATATTAATTTACCTTACAATTTCACAGAAATAAAAAGATTGTAGATTGTATTCGAGTTAACAAAAAAAGGTTGATATTTTATAAAAATTATTATATAATTATATGGCAGGTGAAATTATATGATTATAGAGTTACTTGAACTAGTTACTAAAGGAAAGAAAATAAATATTGATAATGATATAAATATTCCTTTAGAATTAATAGAAAAAAGTGATATTAGAAAATTATCTAATGTCCATTTTACTGGTAATCTATCTAAATTAGTAGATGATACCTATGAACTTACTGGTACTATAACTGGTACTATGATAATACCAGATAATATTACTTTAGAAGATTATACATATGATTTTACTAGTGAAATTGAAGAAAAAATTGAAGAAACAAGAGTAAATTATCAAAAAACACTTGATATTACGGAAGATTTATGGCAAAATATTCTTGTGGAGATTCCTCTATATGCTGTTAATGATAAAAACAAAGATATTAAATTAGAGGGAGATGGATGGAGACTTATTAGTGAAGATGAAATAAATACTAATAATGATAATAATCCATTTAAAGATTTATTATAGGGAAGGAGTGAAAAAAAGATGGCAGTTCCATTTAGAAAAGTTAGTAAGACTAGAAGAGATATGAGAAGAACTCACTATAAAATTACCGCTAATGGATTAGTAGAATGCACAAATTGTGGCGCTAAGATTAGACCTCATAGAGCATGCCCTAAATGTGGTTTTTATAAAGGTGTAGATACTTCAAAGAAAGAAACAGCTAAACCAGTAGAAGAAAAGAAAGCTCCTAAAAAAGCAAAAACTACAAAAAAGACTGAAGAATAATAAGCGGGAGAAATCCTGTTTTTTATTTTAGAAAGGATTATTATGAATAATTTTATTTATAAATTAGAAGATAAATTAAAAAATATTATTAAAGAATGTGGTTATGATACTGATAAAGTAAGTCTAGTAACATCATCTAGACCAGATCTTGGAGAGTATCAATATAATGGCGTTATGAATCTTGCTAAAACATATAAAAAGAATCCTAACCTAATAGCTAGTGAAATAGTAGAGCACCTAAATAAAGATAATACTTTTAGTAATGTAAATGTTGCTGGCCCTGGTTTTATTAATTTATCTTTTTCTGATGAAGCACTTATTAATTATATGAATGAAGTAAAAGAAGATATAAATATCAATAAGTGTGCAAGTAAAAAGAAAAAGATAATAATTGATTATGGTGGCCCTAATGTTGCTAAGGCACTACATGTGGGACACTTAAGAAGTGCTAATATTGGTGAAGCACTAAAAAGATTAGCTAGATGCTTAGATGCAGAAGTAATCGGTGATGTTCACTTAGGGGACTGGGGTAGACCTATGGGATTAATTATCTTAGAACTTAAGAAAAGACATCCAGAATGGGTATACTTTGATGAAAGCTATACTGGAGAGTATCCGAGTGTTGCTCCAGTTACTAATAAAGATTTAGAAGAAATATATCCAATAGCTAGTACTAAAGCTAAAGAAGACGAAGAATATCTAGAAGAAGCTAGAATTATTACTTATAAATTACAAAAGAAAGAAAGAGGATACTTTGCTCTTTGGAAGAAAATAATCGAAGCATCAGTTTCTAATATAAAAGAATTATATGATAAACTAAACGTAAGTTTTGAATTATGGAATGGTGAAAGTGATGCTGATAAATATATCGAAGATGTCGTTAATTACCTTAAAGAAAAAGGCTTAGTTTATGAAAGTGAGGGAGCCCAGGTAGTTGATGTTAAAAAAGAAGATGACAAGGTAGAGTTGCCACCATTAATACTAGTTAAATCAAATGGTAGTGTATCATATGAAACAACGGATATAGCAACAATTTGGGAGCGAATGAAAGAATATAACCCTGATGAAATATGGTATGTTGTTGATAACAGACAAGCTCTTCACTTTGAACAAGTATTTAGAGTCTGCTATAAAGGGGGAATAGTACCAGAAGATATTAAACTAGATTTTATGGGCTTTGGTACGATGAATGGCAAAGATGGAAAACCATTTAAAACAAGAGATGGTGGCGTAATGACACTATCTAATCTTATAGATAATGTTAAAAGTGAAGTAGAAAAGAAAATAAACAAAACCCTAGATAAAGAAGAACAAGAAAAAATATCTAATACCCTAACATGCGCTGTCCTAAAATATGCTGATTTACTTCCTAATAGAAGTACTGACTATATTTTTGATATTGAAAAATTTAGTGATATGAATGGTAAAACAGGAGTATATCTATTATATTCTACTATGCGAATGAAGTCTCTTCTTGATAAAGCAAAAGATAATAACTATAGTATGAATAAAGTAACTGGTATATATAGTACATATGAAAAAGATATTATTCTAAAATTACTTGAAGTACCATCAGTATTAGAAAAATCATTTAATGAAAGAACATTAAATTATATATGTGATTATTTATATGAATTAACTAATACCTTTAATAGTTTATATGCTTCAGTTAAAATATTAACTGAAGAAGACCCTATAAAAAGAGAATCTTATTTATCTTTATCAGAAATAGTATTTAAAACTAATAAGATGCTTCTTAATATTTTAGGTATAGATGTATTAGAGAGAATGTAACAATGAATTATCGTATAAGAAAAGCCACTATACATGATACCAAGAAATTAAATGAATTGTTAACATTACTCATTAGAGATGAAAAGAAGTACGATAATAATATCAATGAAGAATTTAAAGTAAAATCTTTTTATGAGTATATTATAAATAAAGAAAATAATTATCTTTTAGTCGCAGAATCTTCTAATACTATAATAGGTTACTTATATGGATATATTATAGATGATGAAAATACAGTTATAAATAAAGTAGCCAAAATCGATGCTTTATATATTGAAGAAGAATATCGTCATCATGGTATTGGATCATCTTTAATTAATGAATTTAAGAATATAATTAAAGATAAAGTAAAATATCTAGAAGTAAATACTTTTAATAATAATAAAAAAGCAATATCTACTTATAAAAATAATGGTTTTAAAGAAATAAGTACTATTATGAAATTAGAATTATAACATCTGACTAAAATCAGATGTTTTCTCTATGTTAACAATATAATTATTTAATTATTATTATCTATACTTAATCATTATAACAATAAAATATTTATATTTATGCTAAAATAATGACGTTTTTTCAAAAAAATGTAAAGAAAAAAATATTTTGAGAAAAAGATTGTATATTTTTGACAAATGAATACAAATGTGCTACAATTAAATTGTCTTTTGAAGGGGGAATCAAATTATGCCAAAAGATGAAAATGATAGAGAATACTTCTATTTACATGAAGCAAGACCATGGATGAAATATTATCCAGAGGGAATTTTGGAAAGAAAATATCCAGAAACAAATTTATTTAGGTATTTATTATCTAAAAATGTGGACAGAATGAATTCTGTTTCACAGGTTTACTATGGGAAAAAATTTACATTTGATGATTTAAGAAAAGAGTCGATATTAAGTGCTCAAATTTTAAATGAATTGGGAACTAAAAAAGGAGACAATATAACTAATCTTGTTCCAAATATACCTGAAGCATCCCGTTTATGGTTTGGTGCAACAGAAATTGGCGCAATATCTGATTTTATTGATCCAAGACCAGACACAATGGATATTAGAGCCAATGCAAATAAATTACTTGAGATTATTAAGTTTGAGCAAACAAAATATATTGTTGCTCTTGATATTTGCTATTTATCAATAATTAAGCCTATTGAAAAAGAACTAAAAGCGATGGGAATAGAAAATGTTATAATTTTGTCTGCTTCTGAATCAATGAATTTACGTGGAAAAATTGATTATTTACATGATGTTTTAAATTATAATTATTTAAGAAATTTGAGAAATTCAGATAATGATGTAAAAAAATTAAAAGGTTACAAGGTTTTACTTGAAAGATTAAAGGAAATGGAAAAACAAAAAGGTCTATTAGATGCAGCAATTAAAACATCTCCTTTACATGTTTACAAATATTCTGATTTAGTTAAAACATGTAATAGGTCTATATATACTAGTGTTTTAGACCCAGATGCAGCAAACTATATGGGACATACTTCTGGTACAAGTGGAGCAAGACCAAAACCAATTATCGCTACAAACAGAAATGGTATATCTACTCTTGAACAATTAATAGATGGTGGTGTAAGTTTTAAACCTGGAGAAAGGGTATTACATATTTTGCCTTATTTTGCTCCATTTGGTGCTTATGATAACCATTTATTGAACATTGCTAGTGGTTCAATTACTCTTTCTGTTCCTGAGTTTGAAATGGGTGAATTTGGATATTTGTTAAAAAAATATCAACCTAATGTTATAGTAGCTACTCCAGCATGGCTTTCATCATTGCCTGATTGTGAATATATAAAAGATATGGATTTATCTTTTGTAACGAGAATAATATATGGCGGAGATTCAATGTCTGCTGCTGATGAAGAAAGATTAAATACATTCCTATTTGCTCATGGAAGTAATGCAGTTGTTGAAAAAGGCCATGGTATGAGTGAATTTTTAGGTTGCGGAACATACGCAAAAGACTCATATAATATGAAAAATTCTATCGGTATTCCTCTTCCCAGAACTATTTATAGTTTAGTTGATCCAAAAGTTGAGGATAAATTAGTTCCACTTAAATTCTATACGGACCAGGAAACCTTATCTGGTGAATTAGTAGTAAGTTCTGATGCAGTTACTCCCGGAAAAGTTAATGGAAATATTATCGTTCCTCGTTATACTATGGAAGGCGATTCTAGTGGAAAGGAATACATAAGAACAAGAGACTTAGTTCATGCAGATAGAAATGGTATCTTTTACCATGAGGCAAGAAAAGACCGTTCTTTTACAAGAGTGGATGGATTCAAAATTAAACCATATGAAATTGAAAAAGAAATTCTTAAAAATAATAAGGTAATAAAAGCTGCAGTTGTCGAATACTTTGATGATAGAAGAAGAGGAATTATGCCAATGTGTCACATTGTATTAGATGAAAACATTATTACTGAAAAACAGATATTAGAAACAGTTGAAGAAATTGTCAACAAAAATATCATTGGCAATCCTACAATGTCTTCAAGACAAATACCTGCTAAATTTAAAGTAAGAAGAAGCATGCCTCTAACTAAAAATTCAAAAGTAGATTATAATTCCTTAAAAATGGAAGAGTTAGATGGAAATGAAATAAATGTTGATGTAAATGAAACAAATTTAACTGTTGATAGCATTGAAATTTACTTCAATGGGGTTAATACAAAAGTAAAAAAATTGAATAAATAACAAAGGAGTTGGAGGTGCCTTCATAATGGAGAGTATACAGGGTTTTTTATTAATTAATATTTATGCTTTTCTCGTAATAGCAGCTATGGGAATAATATTTATTAGCAAAAAGAGATTAAAACAAGTTGAAGACGAATTATATAAATATTTTCTTTTAGATAACATATTCGTTTCTGGCAGTGGCCTATTATTGGGACTATTAGTATCTTTTAATTTTAATTATCAAGAGTTTGCTGTTATTATTGTAAATAAAATTTACTTAATAAGTTTGCTACTATGGATCACGATGCTAACATTTTATATTTTCTATGTATCATTTAAAGAAAAAATAAATACCAAGAAAATGATTTTATCTTTAAAAAGAATTATATTGATACTCACTTTATTAATTTTTCTATTACCAATAGAAATTAACATTAACCCTGTAAATAAAGCCGCAACTTCTACAGGACTAGGAGTTATACTAACTTACGCATTGGTGGCTATAGGCTTTATTATTCAAATCTTTTGTTTAATTGTAAATTATAAAAATATAAAAAACAAAAAATATATACCTTTATATTTGTTGATATTGATTGGAAGTATTGTCTTAATAATCCAAATTATAAATCCAAATTTGAACTATATAATTAATCCTTCTCTAATCTTCATTTCATTTATAATGTTTTTTACAATTGAAAATCCAGACACAAAAATGCTAGATGAAGTTCATCGCGCTAAAGAAATAACCGATAGTGCTAATGAAGAAAAAGCAATGTTCTTATATAATATGACTAATGAGATTAGAAATATTACAAAAGATATAGATGATAGTGCTGAGAATATATTATCAGAAACTGATAATAAAAATATTAATATAGAAAATATTAATGATAATGCAAGAAATATAAAAGTATCTACTGCTAAATTTACAAGTATGACTAATGAAATATTAGATATATCATCAATAGATAGTGCTAACATCAAAATTTATAATGATAAATATAATATTAAACTTATACTTAAAGAATTAGTTCAAATATATAAAAATAGTGCTGAAAAGAAAGGCTTAGAATTTAGAACTAATATTGCAAGTGATTTACCAGAGTATTTATATGGCGATGCCGTTAATGTTAAAGTGTCTCTTAATACTATTTTAGATAATGCAATTAAGTATACCGAACATGGTTTTATTGAATTTAATGTTAATGCTATTATGAAAAATGATATAGCAAGATTAATTATTTCAGTAGAAGATTCTGGTATTGGTATGAAGGCTGAAGATTTAAATAAAATATTTAATAAGAGAGAAGAAGATAAAGAAAATACTAATTTAAAAAGCAATTTATATAATGCTAAAAAATTAGTTACCTTAATGGGTGGAACTATTATACCAAGTAGTATTTATGGAAAAGGAACTATTATTAAAGTAGTTTTAGATCAAAAAATAGGAGAGATAGAAACTGAATTAAATAAATATGAGAGTGTTTATGATAAAAAGAAAATCTTAATAGTGGATGATAATCCTTCTAGTATTAAAATGATTACTAAGTTACTTAAAGATTCTAATATGATAATTGATACTGCTAATTCTGGTAAGGAATGTCTTGATAAAATAAGAGATAAAGAAAAGTATGATTTAATTTTATTAGATGAAAATATGACTCCTTTAAATGGTTTAACAGTTATGAGAAAATTAAGAGAAATAAGAAATTTTAATATAAATGTTATCCTTCTTACTAAGAACAATGATTATGAATATAATGAAGAATATTTAATGTATGGATTTAAAGACTATTTACTTAAACCTATAGACAAGGATAAATTATTGTCTACTATTAGAAAATATTCTAAATAATATTGACTTTAAATTAAAAGAAAGATATAATTTACTTGTAAATCTTTGATTTGGAAGAGTATATAACTAGATAATTATAGAGAGTAACTGTTAGGTGGAAGGTTATATTATAGGTTATAGAAGTGGGCCAATGAGAGACTATTTGAAAATAGTAGGATAGTACGGAGATTATACTTCGTTAACAAAAATATGTATGGATAGTACATAGGTGGCATTAAAAGCAAGAAATAAGTCTTGTCCTAATATAAAGGACAGGACTTTTTATATTAAAGAAAGAAGGAGATTTTTATGAAAAATATTATTTTAACAGGAGATAGACCAACAGGTAAATTACATTTAGGACATTATGTTGGTTCATTAAAAAGAAGAGTAGAACTACAAAATTCAGGTAAATATGATAAAATATACATTGAAATAGCAGACTCTCAAGCTATAACAGATAATGCTCATAATTTAGATAAAGTAAGAGAAAACGTTATTGAAGTTGCTCTTGATTATTTAGCTTGTGGTATTGATCCAAATAAAACAACAATATTTATTCAATCACAAATACCAGAACTATGTGAATTAACATTTTATTATCTAAATTTAGTAACATTATCTAGATTAGAAAGAAATCCTACAATTAAAGAAGAAATAAAATTAAGGAACTTTGAAACAAGCATACCAGCAGGCTTTTTAACATATCCAATAAGTCAAGCAGCTGATATCACTTTGTTTGATGCTAACATCATCCCTGTAGGAGAAGATCAACTACCTATGATCGAACAGACAAGAGAAATAGTAAGAAGTTTTAATAATCTATATGATCATGTATTAGTTGAACCTAAAGAATTACTTCCCGATAATGAAGTATGCTCAAGACTACCTGGATTAGATGGAAAAGCAAAGATGAGTAAATCACTAAATAACTGCATATATTTATCTGATGAACCAGAAATAATTGAAAAGAAAATTATGAGTATGTTTACTGACCCTAATCACTTAAAAGTAGAAGATCCCGGTAAGGTTGAAGGTAATCCAGTATTTATCTATTTAGATGCTTTTTGTAAGGATGAACACTTTAAAAAATATTTACCGGAATACAATAATCTTGATGAATTAAAAGCCCACTACCAAAGAGGTGGACTAGGTGATGTTAAGATAAAAAGATTTTTAAATAATATTATACAAGAAGAACTAAAACCAATCCGTGAGAGAAGAAAAGAATACGAAAAGAATATTAAAGAAGTATATAAAATATTAGAAGAAGGCTCTCTAAAAGCAAGAGAAACTGCCTCTATAAAAATCGAAGAAGTAAAAAATGCTATGGGACTTAACTATTTTGAAGACACTAACTTAATAGAACAACATAAGAAAAAATATAATAATTAGAAATTAATAGGAGTAGTATATGAAAAAAAGAAATATATTTTTAGGGGTATTTTTAACTACTTTATCACTAGTATATACATATATAGTTAAGACTTATGATGTTAAAAATATTGGACCAAATAATAGTGAAGTAGGTTTTAGTAGAATAAACTCATGGTTTAGTAATTTAGTAGGTAGCCATATGACTATATATAAAGTAACAGAACTACTTGGTTATGTTGTTATCTTAATAGTAGCCATTTATGGTATACTAGGCTTATACCAATTAATCAAAAGAAAGAGTTTATTTAAAATAGATAAAGAATTATATATACTTGGTGGATTATACGTATCTATGGCTATAGTATATGTCTTCTTTGAAAAATTTATAATCAATTATAGACCAGTATTGATAGAAGGAAAGTTAGAAGCATCTTATCCATCTAGTCATACAATATTAGCAATATGCATATGCATATCTTCCTTAATTGTAAGTAGAAATTACATAAGACAAAAATATCAAAAAATAGTAGATATAATAACCATACTGCTATTAATAGGAGTACTATTAGGTAGAATAATAAGTGGAGTACATTGGATTAGTGATATCCTAGGAGGCACTCTAATATCTTGTACATTACTAATGCATTTTTATACTCTATACGATTATAATAAAAAAAGAAGTAGAAGAAGAAAAAGAAAAAGATAAATAAAAACGGCTTGTCTCTAATTATTAAGCTTTTTTTACTGCATACAATAAGGTTTAATAAGAAGACAAAAAGAGAAGGGTGGAGAAGTAATTATGAAGGCTTTTCATTTGACTAAAATTGAGAATTTATATGGTGAAAACGGAATTATTACAAAAGGACTTGTTCCAACTTGTGGTGAAAGAAGCAAAAGTATTGGAGATGAAAATTGTGCAATTTATTTTTCATCATCTTATTTTTCATTGCCCGCCTGGTGGCTATATTTATATCCAAATGTGAGCCCGCAAGAATTATGTGTTCTAACCTTTGATGTACCTGATAATTGTTGTATAAAAAAACAAGAAAAAGAGTATTATACTTACACTTCAATTCCTCCTGAGAATATTAACATCGTAAAATTTTATCACGGAATAACTAAGGAGGAGGTTTCATTTATATATCTGCAGCATGATACTTTATATTATGGATATGATTGGGCGTCAAAGCCTGTACCTTTAACATATACATTGAAAGAGACTCCAATAATAAACCTGGGTAATGATAGACAGACTTCAAAAACAAAATAATTTTTGTTTGTTTAATATAAAAAGCTCTAACCATAGTGGTTAGAGTTTTTATTCTCAATATCAACATTAGTTCTTAATTTATAATTGCCTTACTCTATGTTTATAATTACCTTTTAATTCTTGTAATTCTTTTAGTTCACTATCTTTAGTACGTTTTGATAATTCCATAGCCTCATTTAATTGCTTGTTAGCTTTTTCAATAGCATCAATAAATATTTGATAATTTTCATTTACGCTCTCCCTATAGTTATCCATTATGCGTGAATTTTCAACTGAAAATCTCCAGCTTTGATCACTATTTTTTAATTCAGAAATGTGTTTTTGAATGGGACTTTCATACATTTTAATAATAATATCAATAATTTCTGGTTTATTGGCAATAAAAGATAAATTTTCCTTTTGGCTTCTCATATAAGAAACAAACACATCATAATAATCATCAATAGAATAAGTTTGTTTATTTTCTCCACAACCAATACATGTGCTATTTATGTTGCTATGAATTTTAGGAGAACCCCATGAATGATTATATAGATAAAAACATGAAGTATCGGTTGCTTCTGAAGTTTGATAAAAACATGCTATTAATTTACCATAATCAATACTAAGTTTTTCGTTTGCGTTCCCTTCTTCTAAAAGCCTACTTACCCAATAATAATGATGTCCATTATTAGCAAGGGTAATTGTAACTACTTTGTTTTCGTCATCGAATTCCATATAATTTTCTTGACTAGAATTAGGATTATTTGAAAGAATAGTTTTTCCCTCTTTTAATTCATAATTTTCAGGTAGTTTTCCGCCTAAAATATTTAATACTTCTAGCATTCTAGAAATTTGCTCTGTTTTATTCATAAATATTAACCTCCCTATATTTTATCATAATGTTTTCACTTGATGGTTTATATTCTAACATTCTCTGATAGAAATGTCAATATAAAGATTTTTTGTATCATATTTTTTCAATAGTGAAGTGTTGCACTTCAAATAAAAACTTTCCTATTTC
>DFLL01000006.1 GCA_002375205.1 Caryophanales bacterium UBA3620 | reverse complement strand
CTGATATTCCAGTGCAAACTAAAAAGAAAAAAGGAAAAAATATAATACAAATAAACAAAAGATTATTTATAGCTGGAGGAATAGTTGTATCCTTAGCAGCAGTTTCACTAGGAATTGATATAGGAATTAGAATACAGAAGGCAGCAACAATTAGGGATAAATATGATGCTGAACTACTAGCAGCACAAGAAAAATTAATAGATAGCGGCCTAGCGCATCTAAATGAAGATGGAGAATTAATAATTAACAAAGGTACAAGTGTAAGAGATTACGCTAATATAGCAACAAGTAATTTTACTTTTGTAGATGCATCTTGTTATTATGAGTTAATAGACTATAAAGAAATGGATAAACTAGTGCGAAATCTTGAAATTCCAAATGATAAAGGACATTATTATACTGATTTTAATCAATATTGTCGTATAAATGGACTTATTGATCCAAATGGGCTTCCTAATTATAGTATGTTATATAGTCTTGCAAAAAAAGAAATAAAGCAATCATTAAATGAGAGTACTTTCATAGATGAGCAAGAAACATACTATGATACAAATATAGGTGGAAGGAGTCAATAATATGTATACAGTCATTTTAGATGACAATAAAGAATATACTATAATAAAAGAATTAAAAATTAATGAAATAACTTATACCCTTTTTTCAGAAATTGAGGATCCAACTAATATTTGTTATCGTAAAATAGTTAGAAAAAATAATGAGGACTTCTATGAAAGATTAAAGGATGAAAAAGAATTTAATTTAGTAACCATGGAATTTGCCAAAGAGCTACTTGAAGAAAATAAATAGATAGAATTTAATCTATCTATTTTCTTTTTATTATAATCAGTTTTACTATCAACACATTATTTTTAATGCTTAGACACATAAAACATGTAACCCAATCCTTTATTTCTTCTTAAACATAATTAACTATAATATTATATTTAAAAACAAATTGATAAAAGTTTTACAACTGTTTGTTTCAGAAAAAATATGCAATATTTCAAAAAAGATTATTATTAAAAAAATAATGCTAAAAAAATATTATTTTATAAATTACTTTAATTTAAGAGGTAAACAAGAGGTAAAATGTGTTTTAAAATAAAAAAAGCCCTATAAATAAAGGCAATATAAACAGATGGTGCCAAATGTAAGAATCGAACTTACCTCTAGGCATTACGAGGGCCTTGTTCTACCACTACCACTAAACTAATTTGGCATAAAGAGGCTATCTTCCTTTGCCTCTTTTAGGTTCTTCTTCATCATAAGATATACCATTAATCATTCTATGAAACATTTCTCTTTGTTTCATACTATTAATTTCATATAATTTAGCTTTATACCCATCAATAATAATTTGCATTTTTTTAATAGTCAAAGCTACATAACTTTTTCCTAGATATTTTTGATAAGTATTCATAATCATTAATTTTATTCTTTCTGCTTCCATAAGCTTATTTCTATATCTAGCAGTTCCCCCATCTTCTTCATCATCATAAGTAGTATTAAGTTCCAATAAAAGTTTAGATATTTTACTACTAATCTTTTTTTTAAGTAATTTTTCCGTAAGCATAGGAGAAACAAAAACTATTTTATTAACTTCAATAGCATCTTTTTTTTGTACCTTTGGTTTAACATTATATCCATCTTTATTATATTCAAGATAAACTACTTCTCCACCCTTTTTAGCTTTACTTATTAAATAATTACTACTCATTATTAACTCCCCCTAATAAATCAGGTCTATTTTCTTTAGTAAGTCTAACCCTTTCTTCATGACGAAATTTATTAATATTTTCATGATGACCTGATAATAATACATCAGGTACTTTCATGCCGCGATATTCCACTGGCTTAGTATAATTAGGATAGTCAAGTAAATTATCATCAAAACTCTCACATTCTAATGATTCACTACTTATTACATTATCTACTAACCTTATAACGCTATCCATTACTACCATTGAAGGAAGTTCACCACCAGTTAGTATATAATCACCAATAGAAAGTTCAATATCTACAATACTCTTAATTCTTTCATCAAATCCTTCGTAGTGGCCACATAATATTATCAAATGTTCTTCTTTTGATAAACTTCTAGCAATATCTTGTTTAAATATTTTACCAGAAGGTGTCATCATAATTACTTTAGTATTATCTTTTTTTAAAGTTTCAATAGCTCTAAAAATAGGATCACACATCAATACCATACCACCGCCACCACCAAATGGATAATCATCGACTTGCTTATTTTTATATACTGTGTAGTCTCTAATATTATGTATATTTATTTCAATCTTTTTATCATGAATAGCTCTTTTAATAATTGATTCAGATAAAAAATTATCATACATATTGGGAAATAGTGTCAATACATCTATTATCATGAGTATCCCTCATTTCTAATAACTATTATAATATATAATTATCATCTTGTAAACTTAAAATTATCTTAATATTCTCTTTCATTTAAAATTTTTAATAAATGTTTTAGCTTTAATCCATAATTTATTAAATAAATTAAATATTTTTTCACAATCTTTTCAATAACTTTTCATTAATAATTTTAAATATAACATCATATTATATCATCCTAATTAAATAATCCTTCAATATTTTTTATATACATTTTTTTATCATTAATATCTACTCTATCAATTAAATCATAAGGAATTAAATATTCTCGATCACCATTGACAATTATTAATAAAGTCGTTTTATCATACCTTTCAATATTATTAACTAATCCTTTATATTCACCATTCGCATAAGCACTTAAGCCTATTAAATCCTCGTCTAAATAATTATTATCTAATTTAATATCATCTTTATTTACATATACATTTTTGCCCTTATATTTAAGAACCTCATTAATATTAGAGTATCCTACCAAAGTAATCATTTCAAAATTCTTATGTCTTCTATAAGTATTAATAACTTCCCTATTTTTTTTATCAATATATATATTCATTTCTTTAATAAAAACTTTATCCTTATATGGAAACCTAGAAAGTAATCTTAGTTCTCCTTTAATACCATGAGTATTTACAATTTTTCCTATTCTAATTAGTTCCATTACTTATTCCTCATTTCATATAGCAAAATAGAAGCAGCTACTCCTGCATTCAAGCTTTCTACATTATTATCCATATCAATATATAAATTCTTATCACATAAACTTTCTACACTTGAACTCATGCCTTTGCCTTCGTTACCAATAACAAGAGCATATTTATCTTTTATATCAATATTTTTAATATTAATACCACCATCTACTTTAGTACCATATATCATATAACTATTACTCTTTAGTTCTTCAATAAAAGAAACCAATTCTTTAACAATAATATTAATATGAAATATCATACCTTGAGTACTTCTTAATACTTTAGAATTATATAAATCTACAGTTTTAGGGCTAAGTACAACCGTATCAACACCAAATGCAAGACTTGATCTAATAATGGTTCCCAAATTGCCAGGATCTTGAATATCTTCAAGTATCAATATTTTATTCCCAATTTCTCGTTCTTTTCTCTTAGAACAAACTCCTATTACATTTATAATACTATCAGTACTAGATAACTTCTTCATTACTTCCTTACTAATAAAAGTAGTCTTCGTATCCATAGAGAAATCTTCTCCAATCAAAGGAAGAATTTCTTCTAATAAACCTTCTTTATAAGCCTCATATATTAAATGCTCTCCCTCAATTAAAAAAGTATTAGTACTATCTCTATATTTCTTCTCTTTCAATTTACATAATTCTTTAATATGATTATTGTTTACAGATGTAATAATTTCCATATATCTTTCTCCTACATATCTATTATAATATAAAAAATAAAAAGAAACAATCAAATAAATTGTTTCTTCAAATATTCTTTAATTCTTTTCTAATTTTTTTATAATCCAAATAATATTTTGATACTAAGTTCCAAAATTCCTTTGAATGATTAGGATAAACAAAATGTGAAAGTTCATGTACTATTACATAATCCAAACATTCCATATTGTATTTCGATAATTCTAAATTTAAAGTAACATTATGGTTTTTAATATTACATACACCCCAACGACTTGTCATCTTTCTGATTTTTAAATTAGGTATTGGAATATTTTCTTCAAATAAATTATACCAATAGTTTAACCTATCCTGATACACAGAATTAATATACTTAAATAAATACTTACTAAATGTTTTATCATCCGTAGTATATATTTTATTATCACTTATTTCAGTATTAGGTAACCCATAAACAATATCATAATTTTTACCAAACAATTTAAAAGAAGTATCAGATAATCTATTATTATATTTATCTAAATTCTTATTAATAAAAGAAGCATTATCTTCAACTAATTTTTTTACTTTACTATTACCTACTAAATAGTTAGTAGTAACTATAATTTTACCATCTTTGACTCTTAAATAAGTATTCTTATTGTCCTTTCTAATTATTACAATCGGATAATTAATATTATTATAAGTATAAATCATTATCATTCACCATCTATTATCTTTATTTTTTTTATTGAAAATAACTTAGTAATAATTATATAAGGAAATTCATCAAGTAATTTATTATATTCCCTAACTTTCCTATTATATATATCCGTAGCGTATAATATTTTATTACTATAACGTTCATATACCTCTTTTAATTCTTTTATCTTCTTTTTGTTTTTATACATATCAAAAAATCTATTAATAGTATAATCAGCATCCTTTAATACCAATAATTTTTTTTCATTATTTCTTACTCTTGATAATTTTTTAGCTAATATTAATAATTCTTCAGAATCTTTCTCATCACTAACTATCTTTATTAATTCATTTAATATATCAATATATTTTTTTATAGATAAATCAATTGGTTCAAATTTTTTAATTAAAGAACTTTGTAGCATAATAATTCTATTGTATACAGAAATCATATTAAAAGAAAAAAATATCATAATAGCAATTGTTAAAATTACAATAATAGCTCCTAATTCCATATCACACTCTCCCTACTAAATAATATCAAATTTTTTTAAATAAGTAAATAACAATTAGTTACTATTTTTCTTTTTAATCTTAATTATGCCAATTAAACCAATTAAAATTAAAATAATAGAAACAATTTGGCTAACTCTAAGAGAAAAGAAATATAAACTATCTGTTCTAAGCCCCTCAATTAAAAATCTACCTATACCATACCATATAAAATAAGTAAATAAAAGTATTCCCGGGTGGTCATATTTATCTTTCTTCCTAATAAATAATAAGATAATAAAGCCAATACAGCACCAAATAGATTCATATAAAAATGTTGGTATATAATAATTACCATTAATGTACATACCTTTAATAATAAATTTAGGTAAATGTAACTTTTGTAGATATTCTAAACTAGTAGAAGAGCCATGCGCTTCACTATTAAAGAAATTACCCCATCTACCAATTGCTTGCCCTAAAATTAAATATGGAGTTAGAGTATCTAATACTAATAAAGAATTTTTATCTTTTTTCTTAGAATAATATATTATAAAAATAATCGAAAAAATAATAGCTCCATAAATAGCAAGACCACCTTCCCATATTTTCAATATATCTAATAATCTATCTCTAAAAACATCAAAATTAAATATTACATAATAGATCCTTGCTCCCAGTATTGCCACAATCACTAAATAAAATACCAAATCAGAAATAAATTTCTTTTGAAGGCCATTCTTCTCAGATTCTCTAAGTGAAAAATAGTACCCAATTAAAACACTAATCATTATTAATATAGAATACCAATAAACAGTAATAGGACCAATACTAAAAAAAACTCTATTCATATTATCACCTAAATATATAATATCACAAATAAATGCGAAAAAAAAGAGTTATCTTGTAATATAGATATCTCTAATTTTATCAATTGGAATATATTCTCCCTCAAAAGTAATCAAATTAGTTTTAGTCTTACCCACTATTCTCTTATCAAATATTTCATTATCCGTTACAATAGTTACATCCATCTTATAAATATAATTAGGAGAATTAAAGATATTATAAATTTTCTGCTCTACAGTATAATTTTTTTTATTATCAATTACCTTTTCTTTAGTATCCTTATAAATATTTTGCACTTTATCATATAATGTTGAAAATACCTTCTTATTATTCGTAATATCTTTATCTATTTTATTATGATACATCTTAGGTAAATCTTTCATACATCACCTCTAGTTAATTATATGAATTTATTTTATAGATATTTATTATTTTAATAATTTGTGGTATCATAATAAAGAAAGGATGACTGCAATGCACAAAGAATCTAAATTTAAAGTAGAAAAAAGTATTTTAATACCAATCATCTTATTTGCAATAATCAGTGTCATCACAATATATGCTACCAGAAGTCTAATTGCAGATGATTTACAAAACTTATATTTAAAGCAATTACTTTGGTATACAATTGGTTTTGCAATAGCATATCTAATGATGACATTTGGAAATAAATTTTTATATAATAATGCCTATGTCTTTTATATAATAGGAGTGTCACTATTAATACTTGTCCTCATCATTGGTAAAGAAATAAATAATGCTAGATGTTGGTTTGTAATACCATTTATAGGTAGTTTTCAACCATCAGAATTTATGAAAATATTCTTAATAATAACATTATCAAGAATGATTACCGACTTTAAAGAAGAAAATAGAAATATTGAAACAAATGATGAATTCAAATTTCTAATTAAAGTGTTAATAGTGGTAGGAATACCATCAATATTAACATTTATTGAACCAGATACAGGAGCAGTATTAATATACTTCATAATAACAGTAGTAATGCTCTTTATTGGAGGTTTTAAAAATAGATGGTTTCTAATAATACTTGGAGTAATAATACTTTTTGGTGGAACATTCATATGTATCTATCTCTTAAAACAAGATTTATTTATAAAAATATTTGGTACAAGTTTCTTTTATCGAATGGATAGAATACTAAATTGGTCTAAATCCAGTGGACTTCAACTAACTAATGGACTAACCGCTATTGGATCTGCTGGTTTATTTGGCCATGGATTTAATCATACTCCTATATACTTTCCCGAAATGCAAACAGACTTCATTTTTGCTGTATTCTCATCAAATTTTGGTCTAATAGGAGCCTTTTCCTTAATAGGATTATTAATATACTTCGATATTAGTATAATCTCACTAGCAGGAAAATCTCCTAGTTTAAATGATAAATTATCAGTAGGAGGAATAATATCAGTACTATTATTTCAGCAAATACAAAATATTGGTATGACAATAGGACTTCTTCCTATTATGGGAATAACCTTGCCTTTTATTTCTTATGGAGGCTCATCACTCTTATCATATATGATATTGATAGGAATGTTATTTAATATATCTAATGAAAATTTAAGATTTAAAAATTAAAAAGAGCTATATATAAATATGCTCTTTTTTCTTTTTATTATTTACATAATATTTATCTACTAATAAAACTTTTTTGTTCTTTAAGCTCTTATTAACATCAATAATTCTCTGATTAGTAGAACCTCTAAATATAGCATCTAAACTCTTCTTTTCTAAAAGAAATGGTCCATCAATTAAGACATCTATCTCTTTAAGAAAATCATAAATGTCAGAATTATTTTTAGACATTTTTAAAAGTGATTCAAAAGTAAAACCAGTATAACACCATATATTTAATCCCTTTTTCTTAGCGTACTTAGCTAATATAGTACATTCTTTTGGTTGATAGAAAGGGTCACCCCCCGAAAAAGTAATTCCATCTTGACCATCTAAGTTATCAATCATTTTTTCAACTTCTTCAATATCTATTAAATAACCATCATCAAAAGAATGAGTTCCGGGATTATGGCAACCAGGGCATTTGTGCGCACATCCTTGCGTCCAAATAACTGTCCTAATACCTTCACCATCTACAATACTATCTTCTTGTAAATAATCCACTGCTAATCTAATTTTCATTATGCACATTTTTTATTTGACATTAAACCTTCAGTACTATGTTTTACCCTATCTCTCTCTTCTGCCCTTTTACCATTGTTAAATCTATCTACAGTACCAACTAAATAACCCGTAATTCTTCTTATTCTATCAAAACCTACACCCTCGCCTATTGTTTTTTCTTTAATTTCTTCTTTCATTTTAATTAACTCCTTTTCTATTTATTTAACAATTACAACTATTTTTATATTCATTAACTCTATCTACTGGAACAGCTTCAAAATTTCTTCTTCCGCATCCAGGACAAACATCTCCAATTACACCAGTATAACCACAAACTGGATCTCTATCTACAGGATGATTAATCGCTGCATATCCCATATCATTTTCATACATTGTCCTAACAATCTTTTCAAACGCCTCTAAATTATTTGTAGTATCACCATCTAGCTCAATATAACTAATATGACCAGCATTAGTAAATTTATGATATGGTCCTTCTTTCTTAATCTTATTAACTATTGATATATTATAATAAACAGGTACATGGAATGAATTAGTATAATATTCTCTATCAGTAATACCCTTAATCTTACCATATACAGCCTTATCAATATTAACAAATCTACCAGATAAGCCTTCTGCTGGAGTAGCAAGTAGTGTAAAGTTAAGTTTATACTCTTTAGCATAACTATCACATTTTTTTCTCATAAACTCTACTATTTCAAGTCCAAGTTTTTGAGCCTCATCACTTTCTCCATGATGCTTACCAATTAAAGCTTTAAGGCACTCTGCTAGTCCAATAAAACCAATTGATAAAGTACCATGTTTAAGTATTTTTCTTAACCTATCATTAGGTTTTAATTTATCAGAATCAATCCATACTCCCTGTCCTAATAAGAATGGAAAATTGTAAAGTCTTCTATTACATTGAATTTCAAATCTTTCAAGTAACTGATCTTTAACTAAATCCATTAAACTACCTAACTCTTCATAGAAACCTTTCATATCAGTATTTTCATTTCTTACAAGTCCATGTTTAATACCAAGTCTAGGAAGGTTTATTGAAGTAAATGATAAATTACCACGTCCTACAGTAACAGCCTTATCTTCATCGACAACATTTGCCATTACTCTCGTTCTACATCCCATATAAGCTACTTCAGTGTTATAGTCTCCTTTAAAATATGGTTTATTAAATGAAGAATCCAAAAATGAAAAGTTAGGAAATAATCTTTTTGCAGACACTTTACATGCTAACTTAAATAAATCATAGTTAGGATCTTCTGGATCATAGCTTACGCCTTTCTTTAGTTTAAATATTGATATAGGAAATATTGGTGTTTCTCCCTTACCAAGACCTGCATCAGTTGCAAGTAAAAAATTCTTAATAACCATTCTACCTTCTGGAGAAGTATCAGTACCAAAATTAATCGAAGAAAAAGGTACTTGTGCTCCCGCTCTTGAATGCATCGTATTTAAATTATGAATAAATGCTTCCATTGCTTGATATGTTTCTCTATTTGTCTTTTTATACGCTGTCTCATATCCCTTTTCAAATATTTTTTTAACTTCACTGCTTTCCTTATAGATAGGTTCAAATACTTCAATATTAGTATTAATACTAGATAATTTATCAATCTCTCTTTCAACTCTATCCATATTTACAAAACTAATAAAATCAGTAAATTCCAAGAGCTCATAAACTGCTTGTTTAAATTGTTTCTTAAATGTCTTTAATACTCCTGGAGCCATATAATAATCAAAAGCCGGTATTGATTGTCCACCATGTTGATCATTTTGATTAGCCTGAATAGCAATAGCTGCTAGTGCACTATAACTGATAATACTATTTGGTTCTCTAAGGAAACCATGCCCTGTTGAAAAACCATTTTTAAATAATTTAGCTAAATCTATTTGACAACAAGTCGTCGTACCCATAGCTTCAAAATCCATATCATGAATATGGATATCTCCATTATCATGAGCTTCAGCAAATTTCTTCTTCATTAAATATGTCTCAGTAAATGCTCTTGATATTGTACTACCAAACTGAAGCATTGTACCCATCGCAGTATTACCATCAATATTGGCATTTTCTCTTTTTGAGTCTTCTTCATTAGCACTCTTAAGGCCTAAACCTTCTATACTCTTTTGAAGTCTAGCCATGTTTTTGTCATCTCTAAAGGCTTCTCTAGCAGCAGCTCTTCTTTTTCTATATTCAGAAAAAGATTCAAAAACATCAATATAATTATATTTTTTAAGATTATCTTCAATTAAATCTTGTACTTGCTCAATCTTAATCTTACCTAAAGGTAAATATTCTTTTTCAATTTTTTTAATAACTTCTTTATATACTTTTTGAATATCTTTTTCAGTATATTTTTTTTCATCATTTTCAAGAACAATACTATCAAATCCCTTTTTAATCGTCAAAGCTATTTTAGTTTCATCAAAAGATACTTTCTTACCATTTCTTTTAATTACTTCTAAATTTTCCAATTTTTCTAACACATCTGTCATAAATTTACTTCCTTTCTTTATCCTACAGTCAACATTATATAATAGAGTAATATGCCTTGTCAATACTTTTCGTTCGCTTTTTACATTTTTTACATTTTCTTATATTTTTGAAAAACAAAAAAATAACTTTTTTATATTTTTTGCTTTTTTTCTAATAATTGTTTTTGTCTTTTATATTATGCAAACCTATATAATATATACGTTTAATCGTTTTAAAGCTTATTTAAATTTGTAAACTATTTTTTAAATTTTCTTATTTTTAAAGAAATTAATGTTTCTCAAAATAAAAAAAACAATAATTTTTGTAAATTATTGTTTCACCAGGTGTTCGCCTTTTTATTATCAATTCCTTTTTATTATATATAACCCCTGTACGCATCAATTAATTTTTGCTTTTTAGAATAATTTTAGAAATATTCTTCGAATTAATCTTCTTAATTATTTCATTTAATACTTCTAACTTTAAATTTTCTATTACTCCTATTGGATTATCTTCTACTTTACCAGTATACAATATATCATCCAATATAATATCATTGATTTGTTCAGCATATTCATATGCAAATATTTCATTACTTATAAGAACTTTTTTCTTTCGATTAAAATCTTCTTCACTAATAGAAATATTTTTTAATTTATCTTCAACTTTATTAATAAATTCACTATACTTATCAGTTTCATTAATAATACTAATTAGCATATGCGTATTAGTATTTAAAGTACTAACATAAGTCGTATTACTAATTATATTATCTTTTTTTAATTCCTCATCAAAAGATGAAGTCTCATCAAACATTGAAGTAAATAATATATATAAATATAAAGATAACTCTCTTCGAGATAAATTAATACCTTTAATAGGCATTTTAATTGTAAGCGCCACCTTAGGTATGCTAGTAGTACTATTAATTATCTCTTCTTTCTTATATACTTCATCCTTTTCTTTTATTCCCTTTACTTCAATTTCATTAAAAGAATCAAATGCTTTATTCCTTTGATTATCCTTAATAGAGGCCATAATTTCATCTACATCAAAAGAACCCACTACTACTAAGAACATATTTGAAGGATGATAAAAAGTCTTATAGCAGGTCTCTAAATCTTCCTTCGTTATCTTACTAATATCATCAGTAGTACCAATAATACTATCTCGATAAGGATTAGAGATAAGAGCATTTAATCTAATTTTTTCTGCAAGTACTTCACTGGGTCTATCATCATACATATGAATTTCTTCGGAAATAATACTCTTTTCATTTTCTACTGCTTCTTCTGTTAAAAATAAATCTTGCACATAATCAAGTAAATAACAAATATTTTCTTTTAACTTACTAGTAGCATAAAATAAATAAGTCGTATTATCAAAAGTCGTATAGGCATTACATATAGCACCACTCCTAGAAAAAAACTCCATAGGATCAGGTCCATCTTTAACAGCAAATACTTTATGTTCAAGAAAGTGAGCTATTCCTTTAGGAAAAGAAGTCATCTTATTACTACCTATCGGTATAAATTCATTATATACAGAACCATATTTAGTAGTAAATGTAACATAACTACTTTTAAAAGATTCTTTATTAAATAAATATACTTCTAATCCATTATCTAATTTTTCATAACAAATTACTTCGTCTAAACCCTTAATCTTTATCTTTTTCATTAGTATCCCCCTTTTCTAATGTTAAAATACTATTTAGATTAATTTTTTTACTCACTTTAATCAAATCATCTTTAGTAATGCTCTTAAACTTTTTTATTCTCTCATCAGAATCATCAGTACCTACAAGTACTTTAGAGAAATAAGTATTAATAATACCCATAGGATTATCAAAAGAAGCATTAATACCAGATACAATCGTATTAATAGAAGATTCTATTACTTTATCATCAATCTTACCATCTTTAACCTCTCTTAATATCCTTCTAATTAATTTAATACACTTCTCAGTATTTTTATTTTCTACACCAGAGTTAATAACCATAATATTATCATAAGCTTTAACACTACTATTAACGTAGTAGCAATATCCCTTCTTTTCTCTTACTCGATCAAATAAAATTGAGTTAGAAGATCCTCCTAGTACTTCATTTAACACTTTAATTGTATATTTTCTTTCAAAATCAGTCAAATTATTTAAAGAAAGAAGTAATAATACTTGATCTTGATTAACATCATCATATTCATGATATCTTACAATTCTCTTTCTAATATCTAATTCTTTAATCAATAATTTCTTATTTTCTTTCTTAAAAGTATTTACTTTAAAATAATCTTTAAATATTTCCTTCATTTCACTACTAGAAAAATCTCCTAAAACAAAGATATCAATTTGATCTTTATCAAGTACTTCCTTATAATACTCATATAAATTATTACCATCAATATTATCTAAATCTTCAATATAGCCAAAAGTATTATACGAATATTCTCTGTCTTTATAATATTCCATTAATTTTAAATAAGCAAGTTTTGGCTTATTATCTTTAATACTAATAATATCTTGCTTTAATTTTTCCTTTTGCTTATCAATATTAATAAAAGTATTATTCTCTATATAAGGATTAAAAATAAGATCAAGAAAAAAGATGATAGACTCTCTATTCATATTATCTTCCGTATACTTTTCATTTAAAAACTTTGTCTGAAAAGATAAGTTACTAAATGATCCAAGTCGCGAAATAGAAGAGGAAACCTTAATATCATATAAATTTTCACTTTCAATAATTAACTCTTTCTCTGTCTTATAATTCTTGCTAGAATCAAGTAAAATCATCTTAAGTAAATTTCTCTTGGTAATTTCCTCTTTCTTAATATTTCTATAAAAATCTACATCTATAGTAATTGTTTTAAATTTATTTGTCTTTATAAAATGCAAATTATATGCACCCATATTAATAGTTTCAAAATTCATAATTGCACCCTCCTGATGATATTATACCCCATTATCCTAGTTTTAAACAAGATTCAAGAGCAAGAATAATTAAATTATCTAATCCCTGTTCTCTTTCTTCTTGAGATAACTTATTAGTATTTAAAAAACTATCACTAACCATAAGTAAAGTACTAGCATTTCTATTAAATAAACTAGAGTTAATAAATAATGCATAACTCTCCATTTCTACTCCTAGAACATTATACTTACTAACAATATCTTTATAATTATTTTCTTTTTCATAAAAGACATCAGATGAATAAATATTACCTCTATATACCGGAATATTATTAATAGAAGCACAATCCATTATAATACTATTAAGTTCATTGCTGCTTTTAATAACATTATTATTATAACCCGCTGCATATATTCCATAATTAGAATTAGTAATAGAATTATCTACAAGAACTATATCTTTTAAATTCAAATTAGTATAAGCTCCCATTGTACCAATTCTAATAATATATTTAACATCATACTCCTCAAATAATTCATAAGAATAAATACCCATACTAGGAATACCCATCCCAGAAGGAAATAAAGTAATCCTATGACTCTTATAATAGCCAGTATAAGCAGTCATACCCCTAACATCATTAACCAAATGACAATTAGCTAAATATTTTCTAGCAATATATTCACATCTTTTAGGATCTCCTGGCATCAATACTACGCTAGATACATCTTCCTTCTTACTCTCAATATGTGTACTCATATTATCTCCTATTCTATACTAATACTATATTTTTTAACACTATCAATATCTAATTTATCATTATAATCAAAACTTATACTAAAATTATTCTCCTTTTCTAACTCTTTACTATCAAGCACCACATCATTAGCATCATATAATTTAACAGTAATCTTACCATTATTACTAATAGTACCACTAACAACAATATTAGTATCTAACAAATCAACTTTAATATTACTAATAATCTTATTATTCATATTAATTTCATATTCAGTATTATCTATATCAGTAATAGTTTCTTTAGCATATATTTTTTTCTCTATAACATCCATTGGACTAATACCATTTGTAGTACTAATAAACATCGTATCATTTACAAACCTAATACCAGTCTCATTATTACCATAAGTAATAGCACCTGATGCATTCTTACAACCGTCTCTATCATTACTATAATAAGTACATATACTAGTAATAATTTCTTTATATATGTCTTCTGACAATTCCTTATTATCATTATCCATCTTAAACTCTAATTCATTATTAACAAGTTTAATATCATATAATAAATCCCCATAACTAATATTAATACCATCGGCACTAGTACTAGCATTAATGCCATTATACTTAGCCATTAAATTACTATTAAGACTACTTACTATATCTCCCAAACTAATATAATTAACAGTATATTCACTAATATTACCATTATTATTATCATTAGTAGTAGACTCATTTTTAATAAACTTTAAGTATACAATAAATAATATACATCCAAGTAATATAACAATAAGTGCATATGCAAGCATTATATCTGTTTTTTCTCTTTTCTTAATCTTTTCTTGTATCATTAAATCTTCTTCATTCATAATATTTAACCTCTTTTCTTTCTTTTCTATTCTAAAACATACGGCTCTTCTTCAGAACCAATACCATCAGAAATACTTACTCCACTCTTTAGAAAAACTACAGGACGAATCGCAGTAGGATTAAAAGCATTGGAAAAATCCAAACGTCCTGCTGGAGTAACAAAAACCACATAGTCAGCATGGACAGAATGAGCTCCAGGAGATATAGTAGCTTGAACCATACTAGAATTAAATAACCAATCTTTTTTTCTACAAACATATGAATTAGTTGAACTATTATAGTTATTTAAAGTTTGATTACAAGTTGTTAAATCAGTTGCATACCCATAATCACTTGGATACATTAATCCTACCTCACCGTTCCAAACACTTGTTCTTTTCACATTATCATTGCAATTATTTCCATCAGAACAAACTTTTCCTAGAGTACTGTCCTGTCTTTCTGATAAATACTGCATATTTACATATGAAGAAAAACCACAAGATGCCCCTAGATACCAAGTGGCAGTATCGATCATATTACTTTCACTACTAGATAATCCAGTGTTCACAAAACTTACACTTCTTGTCGTCGCATTTCTTATTCCAGTATATACTGTACCTGATGATGCTTTATTCCAATATAAACTATTATTTACACTTTCATCTTCATATCCTGGATTTAATAATCTCATTAGATCAGCACCTTCATAACTTTCTGATGGTCCCCACTGATTTATTCCATATCCAGAATTACCACCAGTAGTATTTGCTGATGTATCCCATGATAAAATAGTACTACTTATTCTATCATTACTTATCAATTTAAGTCTTCCATCAAATACTCCAATTATTCTCCATAACTTTTTATCTCCAACATTTCTTGTTATACTTGTTCCATTAGAAGAAAAAGTATAAGTACTGGTATAAGTATCCCCTAACCATACATAATTATTAGGATTTTCTCCATAATAGCGAATATTTCCTCCATCAATGTCTGTATCCATAGAGCCGTATCTATCATTCATTAAATTAACACTTGGCGCTAAATTATATGTAATACTATCTACAGTAGCAGTTCTCTTTTCTGCAGTATTATATAAATTAGTTATATAGTTTGCAGCAGCAATCGATTTTCTTTCTACCACCACTCTTAAACTACCAGATAAAGATTTATTCATCATATTAGCATTATTTTCTTCATTACCATCTATATATATTATAAAAGTATATGAAGAGTTACCATTAGGTAATGTTTTATTTTCTGTTATAGTAAGTGTTGAACCATTTGATGCAGAAGAAAAATTACCTTGATCTATAATATTACTAGAACCATCTAATAATATATATTTAAAAACTGTAGTTTTTAATTCATTAGATATAGTAGTTATATCAAGATATACATTATATTTAAATTCTTTAGTTATATCATCATTATTATTAGTTAATGAAAAACTAGTAGATTCACCATCTGTATAATTATATACTGGAGCTAAATTATTTACATTAATAGCATTACCGCCACTAAACGTAACAGTTGTATATTCTCCTATTTGCATAGTCATATTAGTATTATCAGTACTAGACCAAGTAAACCAAGCATAGGTAACCCCCGCTATTATAAGTGCAATAAATACCAATAATAGTGTTATAACAAATGACCTGCTTTTAATAAAATTATTAATTTTCTTCATCTTTATCCACTCTCCATATTCTCTATTTAAATATACTATAAAATACTATTTTTTTCAAGCATATTTTAATATTTTTTACTTGTTAATAATAATATATTTTGTTATAATTAATTAGGACGTGATAAATATATGGAAAACTTAGTAGAAAGTATAATAAAAATATTAGGGCCATTAGGTAAAGAATTAGTAGTATTTATAATATCAATATTACCTATATTAGAACTAAGAGGAGGCTTAATCGCAGCTTCTCTATTAAAAGTATCATTTTTTAAAGGATATATAATTAGTATTATAGGTAATTTACTGCCTATTCCCATAGTTTTATTATTCTTAGAAAAAATATTTAATCTATTAAAGAGATTTAAAATAACCAGTAAGATAGTATCTAAATTAGAAAATAAAATACTATCTAAAAAGAAGCAAATAGATAAATATGGATATTTAGGACTACTACTATTTGTAGGAATACCCCTTCCTGGAACTGGAGCATGGACAGGTTCAGCTCTCGCAGTACTACTTCATTTAGATAAAAAGAAATCATTTATCTATATAATACTAGGAGTAATATTAGCTAGTATCATAATGAGTATCTTCTCTTATGGAATCCTTGGTAATATAATAAAATAAAGTTATTTCAAAACGAAATAGCTTTATTTTTCTATACATGCATTAAGTAAAAATGAGATCATTACGAATAAAAATTATAAGATTTTCCACTCGCTGAGTGTAAAAACTCGGATTTATATTCTATCAAAAGTAATCTTACCCAAATAACCTTCTTGTAAATCTTTAATAACTCTTAAATATACCCTATCATAATCTACTTCATTATTTTTAATTGCACCTATTTTTTTACCTATTTGATCTAATACTTCGATTAAATCATCAGTATTAGTTAAATTATATCTACTTATAATATTATCTTTATATAGAGATAACATCTTATTAATAATATATATAGTAATTTCATCAATATTTAATACTTCTTCTTTAATCGCCGTCATACTAGCTAAATTCTTAGCTACCTCTATATCATTAATCTTAGGCATTAAGATACCAGGAGTATCTAATAATTCTAATTTATCATTAATTCTTATCCATTCTAAAGATTTAGTAATACCAGGTTTATTTCCTACATTCGTAGCTTTCTTACCTACTAATCTATTAATTAAAGTACTTTTACCTACATTAGGTACTCCTACTACTAGAATACGGGCTCTTCTAGGTTTTAAACCTTTACTAATTCTTTTATTATTTAATTCATTAATAATAGGATCTATTTTATTATATAGTTCTTTCATATTGTTGCTATTAATTAAATCTAACATTACAACAATATAGCCTTTATCTTCATAATATTTCTTCCACTTATTAGTAATATCTAAATCACATAAATCAGTCTTAGTCATAATAAGAACTCTAGGTTTATTAGATATAATATCATTAATATCTTCATTCTTAGAAGAATAAGGTATTCTAGCATCTATTACTTCAAAAACCACATCTATTAAATCAATTTTTTCTTTAATCTCTCTCTTAGTCTTAGCCATATGACCAGGATACCAGTTTATATTAGTTTTATTATCCATAGGAATCACTCCATTTCTATTCAATTATAGCATAAAAAAGACGAAATTTTATAAAGTTTCGTCTAATTTTAAACCATTTTTGAGGTTACTATAAGCCGTAATCAAATATTGCTATATAGTTTCCTGGTCATATGGCTACTTTTTTATTAATTGAATTGATTTACCATTATTATCTTCTATAAAGAAACTTTCCCTATTCAAATCGCCAAAAAATATATCTAAATCTTCTTTTTTATAACCTAATCTTTTCATTAATTCTAACACTTCTTCATCGCTATCATAGTTATACGCAATATGATCAATTGGTTTTTCCTTATCACTTGTTAATTGAAATAATTCTAATGAATGATTATTTAATCTTAAAGTTACCCAATTATATCCATCATCACTAAATCTTTCTAACAATTCATATCCAAACATTTTGTAAAAAGCAATAGATTCATCTAAATCTTTTACAGTAATTGCAATATGATCTAAATCTAACATAAAAATACCTCCTATATAAATTATAAACTTTAATATAGGAAGTATTTTTGCTACATAATTATATTTTCTATTCTTTTTAAATTAAGATGCCTTATATCATTAGGTTCATCTGAATAATGTACAACTACCATAATCGTATTTTCATATACATATATTTGTATTGGTAATATACATCTTGATTTTTTAACACCATTACTAAAATATTCTATCATTATTTTCTTTTTATTATTTATTGCATCTTGTATAATATTAATTTTGGTTTTATCTTCTTCACTCATATTATCTTTATTATTTACCAATCTACAATAGTTATTTATTTTTTCTTTAATATTTTCCAATTCTTTTTTATCATTATCTGATAATTTATTTATTATTAAATCTATTTTATTTATATCATTTTCATTAAATAAAATTGATGGTACTTCAACTTTAGAATAAAGTTTATACCCTCCATTTTTACCCATTATATTTTCAATATATAATCCTTCTTTTTCAAGTTCATCTTTATATTGTCTTATAGTTCTTGGACTTACTTCTAACATTTCAGATAGTCTTTTACAACTATATACTTTTCCAGAAGATAGTATATCTAACATCTTTATATTTTTTGAAATTTTTGACATAAACTTCACCTACTTTTTACTATGAGTTACTATCTCGTAATCAACACCTTAATTCTATTGTTTTTTTATCCTTTTTTTAGTATTTCTGGCTATTTTTTATCAATTTTCGATGTTTTTTATAATAAACGTACAAGACATTAATCTTCACAAATCCTTATAAATAAAGGATTTGTCCAAAAGTTACTATAAACTGTAATCAACCAATTTATATTAGTTTTATTTTCATTCATTTGGATCAACTCCTTAATCTATTTCACAAAGTATAGGTAAATGATCACTATATTCTGTATCAATTACTTTAATATTTTTTACATTTATTTCACTTGAAGTAAATACATAATCAAGTTTATAATCTAATTCATTTGCTTCAAACCCATTATATGAAAATGGTTTTGTTGTCCATGTATTAGTTGTGTCATGATAATTATAGTACTCACTAATCTTATTTATATATTTTGAAGTCCTTATTGTATTCAAATCTCCCGTAAATATATAATTCTTTTTGTTTTTAATAATATCAATTAGTTTATTAACTTCTTTATCTTTTAATTCTGTTTCTTCGAATTTATGTGTGTATGATAAATGAGTAGTTCCTACATTATACACCTTATTATTATAGTTTATAAAAACTTCTATATATATTCTTCCTTCTTTTGAATAATCATTTTTATCTAATCCTGGTTCTTGAACATAGCATTTATTTTTATTTACGAATGGATATTTTGATAATATAGCATTGCACTGACTTCTACCATCTAAAAATGTGTCAGCTATTTCATAATAAATATGTGGATAAATTTCATTTAATACCTTAACACTTGTTCTATCATCACCACTAAAACTTAATTCTTGAATACAAACAACGTCGGCATTGATCCTTCTTAGCTCTTTTGCAATATTATTTATATCTTCTTTATACCATATATTCCATTGTAATACTTTCATCTTATCACCTCATTTTATCTAGGGGTTAAAAGGTGTAATCACCTCATTAATTCCTACCACATTTTGTATTAAAAATAGTCTTTTGTAACTAATTTTCATCTATTTTAACATATTTTTATATAAAACATGTAAGATGTTAATTCTCACAAAACCCTATAAATAAAGGATTTTTTAAAGGGGTTAAATAAATCGTAATCAACCAGTTGATATTAGTTTTATTTTCATTCATTTGGATCAACTCCTTTAATTTTTTTGAACTTTTTCCGTCTTTTTCCAATTATAAAATCCATATGTATCGTTTATAAGATTTATTGTAGGATTAAGCAACATTGGAAATAATATAAAACTACCACGCACTACAGGGATTCCCCATAAAAACATTAGTATTATATCATTTACTATATAAAAACTAAAACTATATTTACTTCTTCTTATTTGTAAATATACTGCAAATAAACTAGCTAGCACTGATATTGTTGATACAATAAGTTCATTAGTGTTGAAAGCTTTTAATAAATAATATATTCCTACAAATACTAAAGCAAATACAAATGATACTATAATCCATTCTTTCTTTTTTATAGAATTTATTTCAACTGAATTAGTTTTTTCATTTTTATGATTTATCCAGGTAAAAATCCCTATAACATACATTGGTAACATTAATAAGGCATATATTAATACTTCTCCATAGTATTTATTTTTATATGAAACTATTGAATATAATATTGTTATTAATAGTCCGAATACCTGCCCTAAATTTTTCCCTTTAGCTAACAATAGCACTGTTATTATTCCAACTATTGAACAAGATACTGTTAATAAATCTGATTTAAAACATAAACCTACAACACTAACTATTACTATACTTCCAAATAATAATATTTTTTCAAAATTTGTCCAATCTTTAAATAGTTTCATAATTCACCTCCATTTATAAAATTTCAACACTCATCTTATTAATATATAAATGTGTCATAGTGTTACAAGTCAGTACCTTAATTCCTCTCAAAAATGAGAATATTTTGACCTATTTTTTTAATAATTTCTTGTTTGTTTATTAAAACTTGCAAGATCTCATTCACGAAAAAGTCCCATTTTATAAGGATTTCCTTGATGTACAGTATAAATACAAGGCAGGCAATTTATATTAGTTTTATTTTCATTCATTTGGATCAACTCCTTTATTTTTTATAAATTGTTATTTTAGGTTCTTCATCATTATCATCTGTTCTAGAAATTATTTTTATAGTTGGTTTATCTGTTCTAGAAATAGTCTTAATATGAGGATGTTCTTTAGCATATTGTTCTTTCATTTTTCTTTCTAAATCAGAAAGATCAGAACTAATAGTCCTATTTGGAAGTGTATCTTTTAAAAAGAAATCTTTTTTATTATTTATTCTTCTATTCATAATAGCATAAGCTACATCTATTTGTTTTACTTGATTGTTTATTAATACAACATTCCATGCATGTTCCATTCCAGTATAACCACTAATTACTCTACAAGGAATACCAAGTTTATTCGCTAAATCCTCAAATGCAAGTGAATATGTTATACATATACCAGCATTATTCAATAATGCTGGATATTTAGTTCCTTGTTGTATTTTCCATGATTTGTATGGAGCAAAACTATATCCATAATCAAGGGCTAATCTACCATCCTGTGTAGTTCCCTGTAAATTGTATGACATATTATCTGAAGTTAAATAATCAAATAACATCCACAATTTTTCTATATCAGAAGTAGCAATACCTTTAATCCTAGATATAATTTGATTTGCCTTTTCATTGTATGCATTATCTACATCTTCTTGAAATTTGTTTCTTAATATATCATGTTCATTTTTTGATATTACTTCTCCATTATCATTTCTATAAGTAATATTTCCAAATTTAATTTGCATAAAATCACCATCTTCTCTATTTGGTCTTAACTAGCCGTTCTCACCATATCAATTCCTAAGCAATTTTCACTTAAAAATTACTCTATTTTCACTAATTTTCATATTTTTTTATATATTATAGCATAAACATGCAAGATCTGTTTCGCCGTTTTCCTTTATATTATAAGGCTTTTGAGTTGGTCTTGACTAAATTGTTCTCAACCAATTGATATTAGTTTTATTTTCATTATTCATACTTGCTCACCTACTTTAATACTTTTTCAAAACAATTTATTTTTATTTGTTATTTCAAACTCAAATGGAATTTTAACAGCAATCATGTCATATTCCTCATCAAATAATATGGTATTATCAATATTAAAAATGCTTGAATCTAATATAGTATAATATTTTATTATAGATTCCATTTTATTATCTTTTATAAATTTTTTTAAGCCATTTAAAGAAGTATTAACACCTTTATGTTCAAATTCTTTTTTACCTATATAAATCAACATTTTTTCTTTTACTTCTTCATTAGTTAATCCATAATATATTTTCATATTACTTTCTCCTCAATTAAATTTTTAGTGTTGACTAAATTGTTATCAACCAATTTATATTAGTTTTATTTTCATTCATTTGGATCAACTCCTTTTTCTATATTATTATACCATCACCATCATAGAGAGTTATCACGTTTTCTTTTGTTTTATTTTTTAGTTCACTTATAAATTCTTCTTTTCTATTTGAGTGAGGTACTATTAAAGCATCTACTATTTTTAAACCAGTAAAATCTACCATATTAACATTGTTATCATCATAGCCTAATGCTACATCTATAGAATTACCTAATATTTCACTACCAGCACTAGAACCTATATAAATTTTACCTTTATTAATAAAATCCACAATTATTTTATCAAATCCAGTTTTCCTAATCACATCTAGAAGATAAAATGTATTACCTCCCATCATGTATATAATATCAAAATCACAAATGTTAATTTCATTACCTATCTTATATTCTGTAATATTAGATTCATTTATTCCTAAGTCTAAGATAGTTTTGTATTCTTCATCCATCCATGTTTTATCATCGTCTTCTTCACCATCTGAAGCAGTTGTTATATATAAAACCTTTTTACTTTTTAGTTCTTCTTTTGAAATAATTCTATGGAATCTATCTTTAAAATTTTCGTTTCTTATTCCACATGATGTTAATACAATATTATTCATTTTACACACCTCTTTTTATTAATATAAAATATGTCGGCATATTACAAGCCAGTACTCTAATTCCTCTCAAAAAAAAGTATATTTTAACCGTTTTTTTTCGTTTTTTACTACTTTTTTATTAAAACTTGCAAGATCTTATTTCTTAAAATTTCTTATTTTATAAAGGGTTACGTGATGGTCGTCATAAATACAAGCCAACCAATTTATATTAGTTTTATTTTCATTATTCATGCTTATCACCCACTTTTTTCTGTGCTATTATATCATAAAAGTGCCACTTTTTATTATCACTTTCTCTAACGTATTCCACTTCTTCTAATTTAATTATTTTAAATTTTTTTAAATATTCTTTTACTTTATCAATAGGAAATGTATTAATCGAATCAACTACAATCCAAGCATCTCTATCACCAAATAATTGTCCTACAAAATAGCCATTATCTTCAATTGAATTATAAATTTTAGTCCATAGTTCATCAAAATTGTTAGGATTACAAAATGGGATACTAAAAAATGCTGTAAGTAATTGAGTCTTAGGTAATTCTATATTTTCAAAACTACCTTCTTTAAATGAGATTAGTTTTTTTTCATCATCTGATAATCTATTTAAAATGAAATCTTTATTTAATTGTCTATCAATAGCTAATACTTTAATACCATTCTTAACCATATAAACACTTTCATTACCGCTACCACATCCTAAATCAATTGCATTATCTATTTTATAATTATCTAAAAATTCAATAAGTAATTTACACACGTCATCACCATAAGTTTTATTTTGATAATTTGTCCAATCTTTCATAATTCACCTCTTTTTATAAATATTAAAATGTGTCGGCATATTACAAGCCAGTACCCTAATTTCTCTCAAAAATGAGTAGTTTTTACCTCATTTTTTTAATTATTTCTTCTTTTTTTGTTAAAACTTGCAAGATCTCATTTCCCACAAACTACCATTTTATAAGGCTTTAAGTGATTGTCGCCATAAATACAAGTCAACCAGTTTATATTAGTTTTATTTTCATTCATGAGTATTACCTCCTTTATTATTTAACATTTATTTGTTTATCAATATTTTTTTCAATAAATTCTTTTACTAGTTCTTCCATATCCTTAAGTTGCTTATAAGATATTCTTAGTAATGGAATATTGTTTTTTTGACAATACTCATCTTTTATTCTATCCCTTATTTGTGTTTCTTCTAAACTCTTCTGGCCCCCAAAGTAGTCAATTGCTTTAAAATGTTGAGGCCCATCATATTCAATTAATAATAATTTACCATCTTTTTCAATACATGTATCGAATCTAAGTTTTTGTTTATAAACTAAATCTTCAAAAGTTTTTTGCTTTTCTATTTTATACCCTAAACCAGATATAAAACTATTAACAAGTCTTTCACCCAAACTATCTTTATCATTATTATATCTTGAATAAAGAACATCTAGTTTGATAATTTGTTCATCAGTATATAAACCTTTACTATAATTATAACAAACTTCGCTCCAACATCTAGAATATTCAAATTCACTTTGGTATGGCCATCTTTTTTCTTGTTCTATAAAACCACATAGTTTATCAAAAGAATGAGAACTCGCATAATTATATATTTCCCTTAATTCTTCATCGGATATAAATGAAACTTGCTTTGCATATTCAAGTACTTTATATAACCATTCTTTTTTAAATGGAAATCTACCTTCTCTATTTATGAATTCTTTTAAGTCATCAATTATTTCTTTTGAATTATTATATTTAAAAAGAGATGAATATCCAAATACTATACTGTTTTCTTGCTTTGTAAGCTCATTATACTTTTTAGAAAATAGTTTATCAGACATATAATCAAAGTTTTTCGCCAATTCTTCTTGTGTTATATCTTCTTTACTTCTATACAAATATAAATCTTTTAATCTAGCTTTATATAAGTCTTTAGAAAATTCTTGAACAACATGTTCAATATTATAATCATCTAAGTCAAAACATTGAAATTCGACAATATTTGAAATGTATCCATTATCAAAGACGAATTCAAAGGAATCTCTAAGTACTAACTTTATGGTATATTGTAAAAAACCAGATGAGTCATCTGTGAAAATTGTTATGTTCTCAACCATTGGATAATTATAATTTGAAACTAGTCCATCTCTAATTTTATTCGTAATATCTTTCATATTAACTGATTCCATAATTCACCTCTTTTTTATAAGTGTTGCACAGGAATACCAACCCCTAAATACTAACACTATTTTTCACTATTTTTGGCTGTTTTTACAATTTTTTTTATTTTTAGTTATTTTTATATATTAAATATGTAAGATGTCAATCCACAAAATTCCTTATTTTATAAGTATTTCTAGAAAGTGTTGCAAAAAGTGTCACCAGACAATTTATATTAGTTTTATTTTCATTATTCATACTTGTTCACCTACTTTAATACTTTTTTAAAACAATTTATTTATATTTGTTATTTCAAACTCAAATGGAATTTTAACAGCAATCATGTCATATTCCTCATCAAATAATATGGTATTATCAATATTAAAAATGCTTGAATCTAATATAGTATAATATTTTATTATAGATTCCATTTTATTATCTTTTATAAATTTTTTAAGCCATTTAAAGAAGTATTAACACCTTTATGTTCAAATTCTTTTTTACCTGTATAAATCAACATTTTTTCTTTTACTTCTTCATTAGTTAATCCATAATATATTTTCATATTACTTTCTCCTCAATTAAATTTTTAGTGTTGACTAAATTGTTATCAACCAGTTTATATTCGTTTTATTTTCATTCATTTGGATCAACTCCTTTATTATTACATTTTTTCTTCTACTATTTTACCATCAATAGAAGATATTCTATATGCATTTTTTGTATCATTACTTTTAATAACTTTTATATCATCATCAATAAATTCTAAAGCTACTTGATTATCAATTGCATAACCTATAATATTTTTTTCTTTTACTACATCATATAATTTATTTTTAGATATTTCATCTTTGTGATCATAATGTACACAATTAACTGCATTAATTACATTCATTCCTTCAATTAAATCATAATTACAATTAAACCAACAATAACTACCAGCAGAAAGCCCAGAACAAACAATTCCATAATTATAAGCTTTGATTAGTAGTTTATCAATTCCTGTACTTTTCAATTTATCTAAAAGATATTTTGTATTTCCCCCGCCTAAATATATAATATCAGTATTTAATATATCATGCTCTAATTCACTAAATGTCTTGCTTATATCTAAATGTGAAACTGTACAACCTAGTTCTTCATAAACCTTTTTAATACCTTCAAAATATTCTTCAGGATGAGAAGAAGCAATGCTAATAAATAAAAATTTAGGATGCTCTTTATTAGATAGTTTTACTATTTCTTGATCTATCTCTTTAGTTTCATATGGAAGTAAAATACCATTCTTATATCTTGGAATTTCTCCACCACCGATACATACTAATTTTTTCATATATTTCACCTCTTTCTATTGATATAGAATATGTTCAAAACAATTGTCGGCAGGTTACAAGCCAGTACCCTAATTCCTCTCAAAAATGAACAATTTTTAATTTATTCTTTCATTTTTTACTTCTTTTTTTATTAAAATTTATAAGATCTCAGTTCTTTTAAACCACCATTTAATAATGGTTTAAGTGATGTGTGTCATAAATACAAGACAACTAGTTTATATTAGTTTTGTTTTCATTATTCATTTGAATCAGCCCTACTATAAATTAGTTCTGCTGAAGTATGCCCACTAATAGCATAATGTAGTTTATTTTGTACTATTTTAAAGAAAGTATATGCTTCTTCAGATTTAGAATTATAGTCAGAAGACGTTGCAATAAATAAATCAGTTATTGTTTGATAAGCCATTCTTTCACTTACACGAATTGTCTTAATTCTTTCAAGTAATTCATCAAAATATGCATACATTCAAACACAACTTTATTGCTTAAATCAATATATATATTGAAACATTGAATAGTACTCTAGTAGTTTATAATCTTATTTTTTAACAATAATATTGACTATTTTTGATAACTTGTTAATCCCAACAAATTGTTTATTTACATTAATTATTTATTTTTAATTGCCTTTTATTTCAATACTAGTTCATTGGATTGTTGAAGCTAACAATCCAATCTTATTAATAATTATTCCTTTTAAACGCATTATATAATACTTCCATATATTAATTTCTTTTAAGAATTTCTTTCAATAATTAAGTCTGCTACTGTTAAATTTTTATCATTAATTATATTAGATAATATTATATCCGCTACATCTTTGGGATTCATGAAGGATGCTTGTTTCTCTTTCGAAACATAATCCCTACTATTTTTATAGAAGTTTGTATTTATACCGCCTGGATATACTCCTATTACTTTTACGCTTGTACCTTTATATGCTGCTTTTAAACTCTCAGTATACCCTTTTTCTCCCCATTTAGTGGCACAGTATACTGCTTCTTGTTTATTTCCTCTAAGAGCAGCGGAAGACATAATATTTACTATTTTAATATTTTGTTCATTCTTTACTTTCAATACTTCAGTTGAACACAAAATCATTCCTTTAAGTCCTTTAAAACATTTATCAATATCTTCGTTAGTATAATTAGTAGGTAATTTAAACGAAGGCTCACCAGCACAATTAATTAATATTTCAATATTGCCAAGACTAGAGATATCCTCAATTGTTTCTTTTATAAATTTTTCATCTGAAATATCTCCAATATAACCTTTATAGTTACATTTATATTCTTTGTCCATTAAAAGCATACTATTCTTATCAAAATCAATATTACATACATAAAATCCTCTATTTAAAGATTCTTTAACAAGTTCCTTTCCTAGACCATTTGCTCCACCTGTTATAACTATTATTTTATTCATATATATCACTCCTCTATTTTCACTTGGTCTTGACTTATTTACTATCAACCAGTTTACATTATTTTTGTATCAACTTTTTAATTAATTTTTTATGTATCGGTCTAACTAATTCCCAAATAGAATCACTTTGTGCTTCATCAAAAGAAATCCATTTAATACCATTAGATTCATCTTTATTATAAACTAAAGGAATAGAATCATCAGCTTCCATAAGATATAATACATCAAAATGTAGATGTGAAGATACATATTTACCATTTTTAATATGCCCTTTTACTGGACCACTCCAAATAGCAAATATATTATTATCTAATACTTTAATATCTAATCCAGTCTCTTCCTTTACTTCTTTAACTGCCACTGATAACAAATCTTCTTCACCATCCGCATGACCACCAGGATAAGTCCAAGCATTATTTATCTTATGATAGATGACAACCATTTTATTTCTATTTTTATTTACAATGAAAGCAGAAGCCGTAAAATGTCCTATAGTATTTTCTCTTGTTAATACATCATCAAAACAATTAATAAAATTTAAGAATTGTTCCTTATCTTTTTCTTCTTGCTCATTATATGGTATATAACTTTGAATTTGTTCTTTAAGAGACATATTATCTCCCCCTATTTTTAAATATTAAAATCCCTTTTATATTCTAATACTTTTTCTAATACTTTTTCTAATACTTTAGCGTGAGCATTATGCATTAAACCTTTATCAATAATATCCCTTATTTCATCAATACTCATATATGATACACTTTCTACTTCATCTTTCTGTAAAACTACCTTATTAATATCTATATTCTTTTTCAAATAAAAGATAAATCTAACTGGAAAATCATAGACTAAATATCCTAAAGAAATAATATTATCATTACTAATATCTATTCCAAATTCTTCTTTTACTTCTCTTTTGATTGTATCAATTGGTTCTTCATTGTGATTTACATGACCTCCAGCAGAAGAATATAATCCTCCTTTTTCCTTAGAAGTTTTTTGTATCAAGAATTCATTATTGTCATTTTCAATATATATAATGGCTACCGCTATATGTTCTCCTCTTTTAAAATTAGTATCATTAGTACCTCTTTCTACCACTTTACCAGTTTTTATAGCTTTATCATCATAAACATCTAATAATTCCATATACTATAATCTTCCTTTCTAAAGCCTAGTTTTTATTCTTTTTAAGAATACCAATAATAATGGAAATAAATAGACATATTTCTAATATTATGCCAAATATTGATTTAATATATATATTATAAATTATCCATATTATTTCAATAGGAATACCTAAAAATTTATAAATAGTTGGATTCTTTTGCCATACTGAAAAAGTATACATCACCGTAGCAAAAACACTCATTAAACTAAGAAAACCATTATATGTAAAATAAGCAAAGACTATTGAAATAGTAAATAATATTCCTAATATTATTATATCTTTAGTATTATGTTTCTTTTCTTCTTTATTTTTGTCATAATAAAAAATTATATTTCTAATTATAGCCACTATTACCATTGCTAAACCCGAATAAGCATGAAGTAGTAAATATGATATTCCCGTAGCTATTAAAGATATAAAATTAACTATTAAGATTTTATTTCTACTTTTAAGTTGGTATGTATAACATAACATAACATAACTAACTATAGTAAATATTTGTGATAAGATATATTCTAAAGTAAAATCAATATGCATAATTAAATAACTCCTAGTTTAGATATAGGCCACAACCTAAAAATAGCCTCTCCAAAAATATCTTTTTCATCTATTAAACCAATAGTTCTACTATCTTTAGATATAGGCCTATTATCTCCTAGGACTAGATATTTACCATTAGGAATACTAGAGCAGGTACATATTTCTTCTAAATTAAAGTCCTCCGTATCATAAAATTTATAATCTTGTTCTATTAATTCATCATTTACATATAATTTATTATTTTTATAAGATATATGTTCTCCAGGTAATCCTATTATTCTTTTAATTATTTCTTCTTTTCCCTCTTTAACTACAACAATATCAAATCTTTTAATAGAACTACTATTATATCCAATCTTTCTAACAATTAACATTTCTCCATCATGTAAATTAGGTTTCATTGAATCTCCTGATACAATAACCGGAGTAGCAATAAAAGTTCTAATTACTACTACTACTACTATTATAATAATATAAGGTATAGCCTCTTTAATAAATTTTTTCATCATATTCCCTCTCTCTTACATAATAATTATATTAAATTATAGATATTAAGTCAAATAAAAAGAAGACAAATTATCTTCTTTCTTTAATCTTAAATTGACTTTCTCTATTACGTAAGAAATATAATTTAGCTCTTCTAACTTTACCAGGTTTAACAATCTTAATGTAAGCAATTTTATTAGAATGTACATGGAATGTTTTTTCAACTCCTACACCTGAATATACACCTCTTACCGTAAATGTTTCAGATACTCCTTTACCCTTTCTTGCAATTACAGTACCTTTAAAATCTTGGACTCTCTCTTTAGCTTTACCACCTTTAGTTTCCGTAATAATGCATCCTACTATTACAGAATCACCAACTCTAAAATCTGGTAAATCTTTCTTCATTTGTTTAGAAGTAATTTTTTCAATAATGTCCATCGTCTATTCACTTCCTTTCTTATCAAATAATCATTACCTATAGTAAGCGGATTATTCCTTTCAAACGTATATAATAATACCATATATTTAATATTATTTCAACTGTTTTCAATTATTTTTTCTATACATTTTTAAACAACACATATTATCTACAAGATTTATACTTTATCTACTATTATTGTATCAAATATGGATCTGTCTCCGTTCCACTACCAGATTTAAATATAACATTAGATTTCAAATAAAAGACAGGCTGCACTGTAACTGCATCATATGCGCCATTTCCACCGCCTAAATATCCCATTGGATCAACACGCCACACAATAAAATTATAAGTTACATATGGGGTGATAACATACTGCCCTTTTTCATTATAGAGCCAATCATTTACTCTGCAAGCATATGAATTTAATGCAGAACTATACGCTCCTAAGCTGCTTGAGCACATTCTAAAATCCGTTGCATAACCATAATCAGATGGATACATCAGTCCTACTTTCCCTGACCACGTTACGGTTCTATCTATACCATCGGTAGGATTAGTTACAATATTTTGATCTCTTTCCATGATATATGCTTGATTCGAAAATATAGAAATATTACTTCCACCACCCAAATACCAAGTCGACTCATCTATTAAATTTCTAACATTTGAAGATAATCCCGTTGAAGAAAAATCACATGCTTTAGTAGCATTATTTGCTCCTTTATAACAATTACCATTACCGCTATTCCAATATAAACTATTATTTACAGTAATAGTTGCACCACTATTATTTAAATCCTCATTATCTTCATAACCCGGATTTAATAATTTCATTAAATCTGCTCCTTTATAGCCTGAACCATCTTGTGGTGACGGACCCCACTGATTTATTCCTCTTCCTGAGTTAACTGCAGTCGCAGATGTATCCCATGAATACGTTCCAATAGAATCATTTTGTATTAACTTTAATTTATTATCAAATACGCCAATTATTCGATATAGTTTTTTATCACCAGCAGCTCTTGCAGTTCCACATACTTCTTCTGCACAAGCAGTTTTATATGTTTCACCAAACCATACATAATTATTAGGATTTTCTCCCCAATATCTTATATTGCCTGTATCTATATCATTAGTATTAGACCCAAATCTATCTTTCATTAAATTATGATTTGTATCATATTTATACTGTATACTATTATTTGTTGCAGTAGTATCAGAGTCAAATAAAGATAAAATATACACTGATGCAACCTCAGGAAAAGGATATATTCTTGTAACTAAACTAGTACCAGATGATATAATTAAATCTCCTCCGTTTTCATACCCCAAAATAGTTGATAATGTTACATTAGTAGGACTATTTGTATTATTCTCTAATCTTATCTTTACAAACTTATTATCACCAATAGCAAGTATTCCTTCAGCACTATCAGGTGAATTTTTATAAACTAATACATCAAGAGAAGTATCAGTATTATATCCAACTCCATACTTTATTATACCATCTGTAGTATTCTTTACTTGATATAATACAGTTTTGCTAGACAAAGCTGGAACTATTACAGTAGTGTCACCCGTTAGAGTAAAAGTAAATGATTCATTTCCATTTTCTAATTCTCCAATTGCATATGTATCATATAATTTAATAGAGCATAATATAGTTACCGCTGCTAATAAACTTATAAATACTATTTTTTTTCTTAATCTCATCATCATTTAATCACTCCATAAATAGAAATAGTCAAAGATATTTCGCACATGTTTTTTTATTTAAGAACTTTAAAAAGTACTTTTCTCTTTTCTACTTTACACTATAAATTATATAATAAATAAAAAATAAAAACAACTGCTATTATTCATTTCCTTTAATTTCGACATAATCACCCGAATCTAAATATACAATACCTTTCTTACCTTCCATGCTAGAATAGATACTATTATATTTATTAATTTTAGTAATTTTGTTTAAAGTAATATAGACTAAATTACCATCATCCATCATTAAACTAAATCTTTCATTATCAACTTCGTTAGGAGTATATTCTATTTCTGATATCTGAAATAAGATCTTACTATCAACTTTACTAAATTTGTTTACAAATTTATCAAATAATTCCGTAATATCTGATATTAAAGTCGGATAACTATATATATTATAAGTATTATCTACTAGTGTTGAATCACCAAGTAATATTTTATCATTATAACTACATAATATCTTTTCTTCTTCAATATAAATATAAATTTTTCCCCATATTTTTTTTTCTACTTTAACATCTTTAATATATTCATTTGTCTTTATATTCTTTATAATTTTACTACTAGAAGTATCTATAAACGAAGGATAATTCTTGATACCCGATAAATCTAAAATATCACTTTCCGGTACAATATTATTACCAATAATATAAATGTTTTTAATTGGTAATTTTCTAATAAAATAGAAAAACACACCAATTAAAACAAAAACTAAAAGGCAAAGTAAAATTCTACCTATCTTTAGCTTTCTTTTTTTAACTCTAACCTTAACTTTTTTTTTAGTCATAATATCACCAAATAATTTCTTGCTCTAGTATTAAATCAATATCATATTCTTTTTTCACTTTTTTCTTAATAAAATCTATTAATTCAATAATATCTTCAAAGGTAGCATCATCATCATTAATAATAAAATTAGCATGCTTTTCGCTAATCGATGCTCCTCCAATCTTATAACCTTTTAATCCAATATCTTCAATTATTTTACCCGCAGACATACCATCAGGATTTCTAAATACCGACCCAGCAGATGGTTTGTCAAGTGGTTGACTTTCAATTCTCCTTCTTTTACGATCATCCATTATATTTTTTATTTTAATAGGATCTTCCCTCTTCATCATAAAAGTAGTTTCTAAGCATAGATATTCCTTATTTCTTTTTAAAAATGAATCCCTATAACCATAATTTAATTCATCTTTAGTCATTATCTTAATATCTAGATTAGGAGTAAGTACTTTTACCTCCTTTATTATATTTGATATCTCCTCTTTATATGCACCAGCATTCATAGAAGTAGATGCTCCAACTAGTCCTGGAATGCCACCTGCAAAAGCAAGACCAGAAAGTCCTTCTTTCATACAAGTATTAGCTAAACTAATTAAACTAACCCCCGCTTCAGCTTTTACAATATTATCATTAATCGTAACATTATTTAATCTATCTAATTTAATAACTACATCAAATATAGGTCTAGCAAGAATAACATTAGATCCTCCACCCAAGATTAAATATTTAATATTATTTTCTTTTAAATACTTAAGTAAACTAATAAGTTCCTGGGCATCCTTAGGAAATATCAGATAGTTAGCCTTAATATCTAGCCTATAGGTATTATATTTTTTAAGAGAAGCATTTTTATAGTACTCATAATCTTTAATAAAATTTTCTATCATCCAGTATCAAATCCTTTAATACATTATATATACGCGTACTACTATCTTTAATTCCAATCTTCTTTAAATTACTCTTAATCTCCTTAATTTTTTCTTTATCATTAATAGTAGTATCAATTAAATCAATTAAATTCTTTTCATTTAAATCTTTTTCCTCTAATATCAAACCAGCATTATTATTTACTAAATCCATAGCATTTAAATACTGATGATTATTCGTAACATAGGGACTAGGTATAAATATACTAGGTACCTCAAGAGCAGTTATTTCACTCATCGTCGAAGCCCCTGCCCTAGTAACCATTAAATCAGTTACCTTCATAATACCAGGCAACTCATAGATAAATGGAAGTACCTTAACATTTTCCGGTACCCTTTTATCCTTAACACGATCATAATAAGAATTACCAGTAACAAAAACAACATTATAATCTTTATTTCTAAATTTATCAATAAAGCCAAATATTATATCATTAACTGTTCTACTACCAAGAGATCCCATAACAATAAGAAGTAACTTTTTATCATTATCAAAACCTAAACTCTTCTTAGTACTTTTATTAATACTAAGAGCTTTTTCACTACAAGGATTACCAGTAAGAACTGCTTTACCATTTGGAAAATCTTTAATAGTACTTTCAAATGATACACCTATTTTATCTGTATATCTAGATAAGAACTTATTAGCAAGGCCAACAACACTATTTTGCTCATGAATAAAAGTCTTCTTACCCAATTTTTTAGCAGCATATATAACTGGCGCAGTAACATATCCACCACAACCAATAACAACATCGGGATTAAAATCTTTAATAATAGCTTTAGCTTTCTTTATTGCTCCAATAAAATTAGTAATTGTCCTAATATTATCAAAAGTAAGTTTTCTCTTAAAACCTGTAACCTCTAATCCTTCATATCTATATCCAAGACTAGGAACTAAGTCTTTTTCCATTCTATTAGTAGTACCAATATATAAAAACTCACTATCCGGTTCTTCTTCTTTTATTTTATTAATTATAGCAAGTGCTGGATAAATATGTCCTCCAGTTCCACCTGCGGATACTATAACTCTCACTTTATCACTCTCCATAATAATTTTAACATAAAAACAAAAAAAAGTATATATATCCTAATAAAATATATACTTAATTGACATAATTTATGTGTCCTATTCCTCTAAAGACAAAACATTATCAATATTACTAAATGTCATCTTAACTAAAGCAGAACTAATATCTTCATTATCAATTTTTAATAAATTAGAATAATCAATTTCAATATATTTATTAACCTCATCTACTATTATAATAACATCATCATTACTTGTATTATTCAATATAATATCTGATATTTTAATTCTATATTCATTATCCTCTTTATTACCATCTATAATAAAATTTCTAATATTCTTTATATTTAAAAAATTAAAATTAATATATGGAAAAACCTCATCAGTAGTAGTAAGTATATAATTACCATTATTATCTAATTCATAATATTTATTATTCATTAAATGATAGAATTTCTCCTCATTACTACTTTTCATAACAATATTAGCATTATTTCCTAAAACCTTCAAATTATATTCATAAATATCTCCATTTAAAGCAATATTTATATCACAAATATAATTATCCTTTAAACTAAATATAAAAGATTCATCAGTATGATTTTTCTCTATATTACCAGCAGTATGGCTTGATACTCTAGCAAAAATCACCACAATTAAAAAGAATATTAAGTACAGGGATAATTCTATTTTAGCTCTTCCTTTTTTATCTTTCCACATTTCCTTTAACTTAGAAAAATTAAAATCTTTAATACTTAATTTTTTCATTTCAATACTTCTCCTATTAAATCATCTTTCTTTATTCCATTAATTAAATCTTTAACTTTATGCCTATTTTTTCCTTCTAGTTTAACATCGATAAGTTTAATAACGTAATCATTAGTACAAACAAATATCCCCTCTTCATTAACATCAATAATCGTACCAGGTTTACCACTAGATAAAATACTAGTTTTTTCAGATACATATACTTTCATTCTCTTATTATTTAACATCGTATATGCACCAGGTATACTAGATAGTCCTCTTATTTTATTATGCACTATATCAATAGATTCATTAAAATTAATATGTTCTTCTTCCTTAGTAATATTATAACCAAATGTTACTTCATTTATATCTTGTTTAATCCTATTATTTGTGCCATTAATAATACTAGGTAACGTATCAATAAGTAGTTTACTTCCAATAAATGAAAGATTACTATATAATGTATCTAAAGATATATTATCATCAATATTAAGTTTAACTTGACTAATAATATCACCACTATCCATTTTATTATCCATATACATAATAGTAACACCAGTTTCTTTGTAGCCATCCATAATAGCATGATGAATAGGAGCTCCTCCTCTTAACTTTGGAAGTAATGAAGCATGAACATTAATACAACCATATTTAGGATAATCAAGAAGACTTTGAGGTATTATTTGCCCATAAGCACATGTTATTATAATATCAGGTTCTTTATCTATTATTTTTTGATAATCTTCTTTAATCTTCAATGGCTGAAATACCTCAATATTATTCTCTATTGCAAGTTTTTTACAAGGGCTATAAATAATATTACCTTTTCTATCCTTTTCTCTATCAGGTTGTGAAACAACCAATACTACATTAGTATTTTTAATTAAATTATCTAGTACATTATAAGCAAATTCTGGAGTACCCATAAATACTACTCTTAAGTTATTCAATATATATCACCAATATCATTATACAATCTTTTTTAATAAAAAGCCAGAAATATTAAAAAAGTTCTCAAAAAAGAGAACTTATAATTAATTATTTCTTAAAACAGCATTATACTTATTTTCAACTTCTTTAATAGCTTTATTAAACAATACCATTACTTCTTCATCAGTCAATGTCCTGCTATCGCCATTATACAAAAGATTAAAAGCAATACTCTTCTTATCATTATCAATATTATTACCCATATAAATATCAAAAACATTTACTTCTTTTAAAGTGTTATCAGAGACTTTCTTAATAGTTTTAATTATATCTCCTGCTTCTATCTTTTTATTAATTATAAAGGCCATATCTTTACTTATACTAGGATACTTATAAGCTTCTTTATATTTTAGTTTACCACTTTTACCAATTAAACTATCTAAATCAAATTCAAAGATATAAATATCATCTTTCGTAATATTAGGATGAATTTTTCCAAGTATACCTATGTTCTTTCCATCTAAAATAATATTAGCTTGTACTCCAGGATGTAAATCATTAATATTTCCTTTAACAAATGAATATCTATTTTTATAGCCCATATAATCAAGCATATTTTCAATAATTCCTTTAACTACATAAAAGTCTATTTTAATATTATCTCTCCACGGATTAGTAACATATTCTCCACTTAATAATCCACTTACTTTTGTCGTCTCATTATACTCTTTATCATATGTTTTAGCTATTTCATATATTGATATATCTTTAACATTACGATACTTATTATATTCATATACATTCATAAGTGATGGAATTAAAGTAGTTCTAACAATGCTTTTATCCATACTCATAGGATTAGGTAATACCACTTTTTCTTTATTTTCATAATTAAACATCTTAGCCATATCCGGACTAACTAAAGTATATGTTTTTACTTCATTTAAAGATAAACTTCTAAGTCTCTTAGAGATAATCTTTCGATATTTAACATCACCTTTATAAATACCTCTTCTTATTTCTACTTTAGGAAGAGTTCCATTTAAATTATCATAACCATAGAGTCTTCCAATTTCTTCCGCTATATCATTAACATTAGGATCAATATCTAATCTTCTCCTAGGTATAGTAACATTAAATTTATGATTATCAATTTCATATTGAAAATCAAGTCTATCTAATTCTAATTTCATATCTTCTTCAGATATAGTAATACCAAGTAGTTTATCAACTTCTTCTGGATAAAAAGATAATTTCTTTTCTTCATGATTTTCATTATCGATAAGTACATAACCCTCTAATATTTCAGCATCAGCATATTTTTCTAGCAAATGACAAGCTCTCTTACTAGCTAACTCAGTATACTCATAATTTAATCCTTTACCATATCTAATTGATGCTTCCGATGGTAAGCCAAGTTTTCTCGAAGTATATCTAATACTAACAGGATTAAAGATAGCAGCTTCAATCAAAATATTTTTTGTATTTTCATCTACCTCAGTATTTTCTCCTCCCATTACTCCTGCTATACATACAGGTTTATCTCCATCAGTAATAACAATATCATCACTAGATAATATTCTTTCTTTACCATCTAAAGTAATTATTTTTTCATTATCCTTAGCATCTCTTACGACAATAGTATTACCAAGTTTATCTTTATCAAAGAAATGAAGAGGTTGACCAAACTCAAGCATTACATAGTTAGATATATCGACGACATTATTAATAGGCCTCATACCAGCATTAATAAGTCTTTTCTTTATAAATTCAGGGCTTTCCCCAATTATAACATTTTTAACCTCTCTAGCCATATAATAAGTACACTTATTAGTATTAACTTCTAAATTAAAGTTATCTTCAATTTTATCCTTTACTGTCTTAAATTCAATACTAGGTAAAGTTACTTTTCTATTTAGAATCGAAGCTATTTCATAAGCAAATCCAATATGGTAGTAGCAGTCATTATTCCTGTGTTTATGAATATCAAGTTCATATAACGTGTCATCTAATCCTAAGTAATTTAGAGGATCATCTCCTATTGGAGCATCACCAGGTAATTCTTCAATTCCTCTATTATAGTTTTCTTCAGTCTTTTCCTCTAATCCTAGTTCAAATAAGGCACATATCATACCATAAGATTCTACGCCTCTTATTTTACTTTTCTTAATTTCAAAGTTTCCAGGTAAGATAGCGCCAACTCTTGCAACAATTACTTTAATACCTTCTCTCACATTAGAAGCTCCACATACTATTTGTAGTACTTCACTACCAATATTAACTTTACATACATTTAAGTGATCAGAATCAGGATGAGGATTACATTCAATTACTTCACCAATAACTAAATTATCAATATGATGCGTAATTACTTTTTCAACATTAATACCAGCTCTTGTAATTTTAGTAGCTAGTTCTTTAGGATTTTGATCTTTAATATCAATATAATCACTAACCCAATTTAAACTTATCATTATTATTCATCCTCCCTATCAAAATCTCTAAGTACTCTCAAATCTGTATTATAAAATACTCTTAAATCATCAATATTATATTTAAGCATAGCAAGACGTTCTGCTCCAAAGCCAAAAGCAAAACCACTCCATTTTTCTGGATCATATCCACTCATTCTAAGGACATTAGGATGAACCATACCTGCTCCAGCAATAGTAATCCATCCTGTATTTTTACAGATATTGCATCCTTTTCCTTTACAACTACTACAAGTAATATCTACTTCAACACTAGGTTCCGTAAACTGATAATAACTAGGTCTAAAACGAACCTTTACATCATTCCCAAATAATCTTTTAAATACAACTTCCATTGTACCTTTTAAATCTGATAAAGAAATATCTTTATCTACTAGTAATCCTTCTATTTGCATAAATTGATGTGAATGTGTTGCATCATCATCATCTCTACGATATGTTTTACCAGGACATATCATTCTAATAGGAGTAACTCCTTTTCCTTCTAACATCGTTCTAACTTGCACAGGAGAAGTTTGACTTCTAAGTAATATCTCTTCACCTTCAATATAGAAAGTATCTTGCGCATCTCTTGCAGGATGTCCTTTTGGAATATTTAGCATCTCAAAATTATATTTATCTTCTTCTATCTCAGGTCCATCGACGACATCATATCCCATTGACATAAATACTTCTTCTATTTCTTCAATTAATTTTTCTAAGATATTAGCACTACCAATATTAATTTTAGTACTAGGTAGTGTTATATCAATAGCTTCTTCTTCTAATTTTTTATTAATTAATTCCGTTTCTAATATATTCTTAATTTCTTCATATTTAGTATTAAATAAAGTTCTTACTTCATTTACTTTCATACCAAATTCTTTCTTTTCCTCATTAGGCACTTCTTTAATCATACTTTGATATTCCGTAATAATTCCTTTTTTACCTAAGAATTCTACTTTTAAATTATTTAGTTCTTCTAATGAACTAATATTACAAGTTTTTTCTTCAATTAATTTAATTATTTCTTCTTTATTCATAATTATCTCCTTCTACATATTTTCTATTAACATAATAACTTCATCTTTCGTTAAATGCTTTTCATACTCTTCTATTTTCTTTTCAAAATCTTTATGACTTAGTATTAAATCATTAATAATATTAGGTAATATTTTATCAATATTAGACACTCCATAATTAATTAAATACTTAATATTAAGATTAACATCAACATAATTATCTTTAAGTAAATCTAATATATATTCATTATTATCTTTTATTATTTTATTATAAGTTTCCATTGATACATATCTAAGTAAATAATCCATATATCACACTCCAAAAGAAAAAGATAGTACCATAAAAGGACGAAATATATCCGCGGTACCACCTTTCTTTATAACATAAGTTATACTCTTATACCTTTAACGTAGGTTACCCGATAAAACTAAAGGGTGAATTCATACTTAGTTAATTGTTAATTTTCACCATACATTAACTCTCTATAAATTAACATCTCAGTATTACTATTTCCTTATTATTGTTTTATTAATTCTGTAAAAGTTTTACTAGTTTCTTAGTTTTTTCATCTTTTAAGCCTTCTTCATTTACAATAATTGGAGAACTATCTAAATTATAAAATCCATAAAAACGCAAATATTTTCTAACTCCTTCTTTAAATATCTGACTTCTTTGATAATTAATAATTCTTTCTTCTGGTTTTTCAATTAAAGCATATATAGCCGGCATTAATATTTCTGAATTAAATTTAATACTATATATAGGATCTATAACGCACAACTTTTTTAAACAATCTATTGATAAATTGCTAAATTGTTCAAAATCAACACTAAATATCGAATTAAGTAAAAAACTATCTTTATAATTAAATCTATATTCTGGATGATTTTCTAATTCTTCATAAAGAATTTTAATTACATCATCAATTATACCAGCGGACTCAGAAAATTGCACCTCTTTAGAAAATTTCCCCAAATTATCCAAATTATATATTCTACTTCCACTTGTCTGATTAATTAAGTGACGACACACACCAGGAAAATTTTTAAAACTACTTGTATTTTCCATTTTCTCAGGGCAAACACGACAAAGTCCATAAATAATACCAATATGATTTGCAAATAATTTTTCTATTTCTCCAATATCATAGTCTTCATTTATTATTTTTTCTATAACTTTAGCAGTTAAATATTCATAAATATTTATACCGACATAATAGACATCTCTATATTCATTCTGTAATTTTATTAGTTGATAGATATCTTCTTCAGTAGGCATATATAATTTTTTCATAACTATTCCCCCAAACTTTCCTATAAAGTCATTAAATCTTTTTCTTTATCTTTAAGTTTATCTTCAATTATCTTATTATATTCATTAATAAGATCTTGTACTTCTTCCTGACCTCTTTTTTCTTCATCTTCAGGTAATTTAAGACTCTCTATATCTTTATTAGCATCTTGCCTAATATTTCTAAGAGCAATCTTAGCTTCTTCAGCAAGCATTTTAACTTGTTTAACAAGTTCTTTTCTTCTATCTTCAGTAAGAGGAGGCACTACAATAAATACTACTTCCCCATTATTATTCGGAGTAACACCAAGATTAGCTTCAAATATTGCTTTCTCTATTGCTCCTAAACATGATCTATCAAATGGTTTAATAGATAATTGCCTAGCTTCAGGAACTGATATATTAGCTAAGCTTTTTAAAGGTGTTGGGCTGCCATAATACTCTACCATAACACCATCTAGCATATTAGGACTCGCTCTTCCAGCTCTTACATTAGTAAATTTACTTTCTAATGAATCAATAGTCATCATCATTTTTTCTTCAGTTTGATTAATAATTTCTTCCATTTCTTCTCCTTTTTTCTAACACTATTCTATCATATGTTGATATTTATTTCAATACTAAACTTAAAAATGCTATACTTTAAATATAGCATTTTTATTTATTTTCCCCTTTTATATTTAGTTGTAATCAAAATATTGCTCCCATCATTTTCAGTTGTAATAATTAATTCATCATTTCGAAGCTTAATTATAAAATTACCAGATAAAAAAGTATCATTTTGCTCAACAAAAAGTTTCTTTCCACTTAACTTATAATTGACTTTTTGACAAACATATTCATCTTCATAATAGCAGATATTTATTTTTTCCTTTCCTATTTCGATATAAGGATAATTATCGTTTTCATAAATACCAGTTTTAGAAGTAACTTTTCCATCTTTTGATAATTCGCTAGATATATAATTCCATCTATTATATATTTTATTATTATTATT
>DFLL01000039.1 GCA_002375205.1 Caryophanales bacterium UBA3620 | reverse complement strand
GGATTGGAACAATCAATTTGGTAATAGGATAAATTCCGCCAAAGATGAATTGTATACTTCATATTGCAGAAATATTAAAACTGAAATAGAAGCATCTAAAAAAGCATCTAAAAAGTCTCCAATACGCAAATATTAGAATTTGATTATTAAAAAACAAATTCTTTTTATTTTGTAAAAAATATATTATAAAATTCGCGAATTAAATACCATAATGTAGTCTTCAATTAAAGTATTATCTTACTAGATGATTCTTCTTGTAAAGGGTTATGGAGAAGTAACGAAGTTACTTCGGGTTAGCGCAAGCGTTAAAATAAAAAATGTAAGAATAATCTTACACTTATATTAATTATTATCTTCTCGTAGATAAAGGCATTGCTTTTATATTATTAGCGTATGTAAGAACACCTCTAGCATTTTGTTCTTCAAATATTTCTTCTCCATGAGCAAATGAAAAATTAAAACCACTTCTTGGTGTAATAACACTAACTAATTCTTGATATTGCTCACTTGTTATATTTTCTGGAAAATATACAAGTGCATTATCTCCCTCTGATTGAAAAATTATTATTCCTTCTTTTGTTCCATCAACTGCTGCTTGAAATGGCATAATTGAATCAGAAATTACCCCACCTAATGCTCTAACAATTCTTACAGTTGCATCGGCGTGATGATTTGTTGTTCCGTCTAATGATTCTTTTTCAACTTCTCCATTATATGAAATACCTAATACACCACGATCCCACTCATATACTTTTCCCTTAATGCTCGCAGGGCTCCACATTTGATTAGCATCATATGCTTTTCCTTGGAAATCAGTCTGTGAAAAGTCTGGTACTACTACTTGAGTAGTATCTTTAGGAAATACTACCTGCTGCTGAGTATTACTGTTTTGAGTTCTTTGCTGTGAAGGCGTTTTTCTTGTATTAGATCTACTAATAATTGAAAACAAATCAGAAAAATTAGTTGCTTTGTAGTATTTGTTGTATTTTTCATAAATGAAATTATCATTATTATCTATTATATAATCGTTATTATAATATATGTCATCTTTTTTTATTATTTTCTTATAATCATATTCTTTATAGTCATCAAATTTGCTCATTATTTATCTCCCTTATTATATAATTAAAATGGCGTCCCCGATTGGAATCGAACCAACGACCTACTGCTTAGGAGGCAGTCGCTCTATCCTACTGAGCTACGAGGACACACATATAATTATATCATACTTTATTTATTTTGATGAAGAAAATTATATATTTTATTACTATTTAAATAGAAATAATTAGTATCTTTTAAAATATATTTATAATAATTATCTTCTTTTTCAATATTAATAATATTATTTATATCTGTTTCAAATATTATTTCTTTATAATTAGGATTATTTATTACTCTACCTACTCTAAATGATTCTGTATCTTTAGGTATAGAAAGAATGATAAATCTTATATTAGTTATTATTACAGATACATCTATATTATCATTACTTATCTTTAATAATATATCATCAAATATTTCTTTTATTTGTTCATTATTCTGTAATTTAATATTATACATATTTCACCTTATAAAACATATTTAGTTAGTATAAAGTAGATAGCCGCTGCTATTACAATGAGACCTAGTATTAAGAATATTATTTTTACGACATTACCAGAAGTATCATCCATAAAGTCATCATTATCTTCTACTTCATCAAAATCTTTCTTAGTAAAGTTAAATGAACCACTATAGAAGGTTTCACCATCTTTTATTTTCTTAATCATTGTTACTTCTTCTTTAACAATTGGGTCAGTAACAACAGTATTATCATTACCTTTTAGGTCTACGAGTAAATCTAGTGGTAATGAGTCTTCACTTACTTCTTTCTTTTTATCTGGTTCCATATTTGATAATTCGATAGCATCATCATGATATGGTATTTTTTCTTCTTCTAAAGTTGTTAAGAAGTTATGATTAATTTTTTTAGTATTAGTAACTTCGTTACTTCGATTTATTTCATTCTTAGCATTTTCTAGTAAGACATTAATATCATATATTCGATTATCTTTAGTTGGTTTCTCTACTGGTATATCTTCTTTTATAACCTCTTTTTCTTCCTTTTTTGCCTTCCTATATTCATCTCTACTATAAATTATTTTCTTTAAGCCGTCTAAATCAATCTCATTAGAATTATCTGGTATAGGTAAATTTTCTAAATCAGATATTTCTTTAGATACATCTTTATATAATGCTTCATTTCTTTTACTTCTTTCAAATAGACTTAAATCTTTTTCATAATATTTTTCCATTCTACTTTCCATAGCACCACTACCTTATCTTTAACTATATGATATCATAATTTTATATGAAATAAAAGATTTTATTGCATTTTTTGTCTATTTTTTATATAATTATTATGAGAGGAAGGTATGATTATGAAATTAATAGTTAATAAAGATAAATGTATTGGATGCGGACAATGTGTAAGTATTTGTGATAAAGTATTTGACTTTGACGATGATAATTTAGCTAAAGTAGTAGCAAGTCCTATACCAGAGAAATTAGAAGAAGATGCTACTGTGGCTATGGAATCTTGTCCTACTGGTGCTATTGAAGAAGAGTAATCTTCTTTTTTTGTTGACTTATATAAAAAATATTGTTATAATATCTAACGTTTTGAGGGGGGAAAAATGAGAAATAAATTTTATGATGAATGGCAATTTAATAAAATACTTAAAAAAGTTGAAAGTGATCCACGTCAAGCTAAAGTATTATTCGAAAATTATTTAAATGATTTTCCTAAGGATTATTCAGCATATTCTTTTTATGCAAGTTGTTTAATTACGCTTGGATTATATGACGAAGCAAGCAATGTATTAGATAGCCTTGATGATGCATACAAAAATGATAACAAATTCTTTATTAGTAATAATTCAGAAAAAATTAATTTTCTAAATTGTAATATCATTTATGCTAAGTTAAGACTACTATGTAGGCAGAAAAAATATAAGGATGCATTGGAACTTTATTATTCTAAATATAAATATACAAAAAATATGGATTTAGAAAGAATAGCTTTATATTGCGAAATCAAACTAAATCTTCTTGAAAATGATTGCAGAAAAAAATATTTCTATTTAATCAGACAAGCTATTGAATATCAAACGAGCGACTTTTTATATCATGTAAAAAAACATGTCGATGAAGATACTGTCGATGACGATGAGAAATTAAGTGTTTTTAAAAATAATTTTCCTATTGAAAAAATAGTATCAGAAATAGATAAATATTTAATGACTGATAACGGAGTATTATATGGTTTTGGTTTTATCGAAGATTTATATTATTTCAAATATGATGATTGTGGTTTATCTAAAGGAAAAAAGGCAGATTATTTTAAAGTAGTCACATTTCATGATACTAAAAATATTATTACAATGTTTCCTGTTGTGGATCACAAAAATTTACCTTGCACTGATTTAAATTATATGAATGTAGAAGATAAACCAATGGTAAAAGGGCTTAGTCAAAGTGATAAATTTATTAAAAGATATGGTATTAAATAAGTACTAGTATTTCTAGTACTTTTTTAGATACACATATAATTAATTGGTGATACTATGGAATATGAAAGAATAATTCTACCTTATAATAGTTTAGAACCAGTAATTGATGATAAGACACTTAACTTACATTATAATGGTCATTATAAGAATTATACAGATAAATTAAATATGTTACTAAAAGAGAATAATTATGATTATAGGTATTCTCCAGAAGAACTTGCTATAAATATTAATATTTTTACTTTTAAGAATAATAGTGATCTTTCATTTAATTTAGGAGGATATTTAAATCATTCTTTATACTTTGATCATTTAACTAATAATAAAGTATTAGTACCTAAGGGATTAGCAAAGAAAATTAATAAGTGCTTTGGCTCTTTTGATGATTTTAAAAAAGAATTTATTGATATGGCGTTAGAGCTTAAGGAAAGTGGCTGGACTTATTTAGTACTGGATAAGAATAATAAACTTAGAATTATTAATCTTCCTAATTGGGATAGTCCCTATTTCTATGAATTTATACCAATTATGAGTATTGATATGTGGGAACACGCCTATTATATAAAGTATAATTTAGATAGGAAAAAATACTTAGAAAATATATTTAATATAATTGATTTTAATAAAGTATACAGAAATTTACTAAATGCAAAAAGATAGTGATTACTCACTATCCTTTTTTTATCCCATTATTTGTCCTCCATTGACATGAATGGTTTCTCCGGTTACATAACTTGAATCATTTGAAGCTAAGTAGACAAAAGTTGGTGCTAGTTCATATGGCATTGCTCCCCTTGCCATAGCAGCATCAGAACCAAGTGATGGTATTTTCTCCGCTACCCAGCAAGCTGGTTGTAATGGTGTCCAGAAAAAACCTGGAGCTATGGCATTTACTCTAATATTTTTTAAAGCTAAGTTTCTGGCTAAACTTCTAGTAAAACCGATAATAGCGGCCTTAGTTGTTACATAGTCAATTAATTGAGGTTCACCATAGAAGGCCGTTACCGATGATAAGTTTATAATAGAAGAACCACTTTTCATGTAAGGAAGAGCTTCTTTAGTTAGATAAAACATGCCATAGACATTTACTTTCATTGTCCAGTCAAATTGATCATCGGGGATATCTTCGAGATAATCTTTTTGATATTGAACGCCAGCATTATTTACTAATACATCTATTTTACCATATTTATTTAATGTTTTATTTACTACTTCTCTGCAGAAATTATGACTAGTTATGTCTCCTTTTATAAGAAGACATTCTCCGCCTAGTTTTTCAATATAATTTTTAGTATCATTTGCATCTTTATCTTCATTTAGATAGACGATTACGACTTTAGCTCCTTCTTTAACAAAAGCGATACTACAAGCTCGGCCTAGTCCGCTATCGCCTCCGGTTACAATGGCTACTTTATCAGTTAATTTACCACTACCTTTATAATTTGGATTATCAAATATTGGAAGTGGTTTCATGACATATTCCATACCTGGTTGTACATCTTGCGATTGCTCTGGGGCCAAGATATTATAAACAGTACTTTTTACCCCTACTTTATTATCATAATATTTATAATAATTATTTCCATATTTATAATCAAAATTCATATATTTCCTCCTAGGATAATATATGGATATTTATCTATTTGGTGATTATTTTCTTAATACTCTTGCTTTTGCTTTAGGTACTTCAGTAAAATCCAGACCAATATCATCATTAAATCTTGCAATGTCAACCATTTCCTTTACTTCATTGTATGACATTTTATCAATATCATTTAAAGTAATAGTTTCTCTTACAGTTTCTTCTTTGTTCAAAGCATCAGTATTTGTCTTTTCTTTAGATTTAAAAAAATCTTCATTATCTAAAAATAATTGATTCTTCTTTAAATCCTTTAATTTTGTTTTAATATCTACTAGTACACATGACTTTAAAATACCACTCAATATAAACAAAGAACCACAAATAACTTGTACTACTGGAGTAGTGCTACTACCAGTTAATAATATAGTAGCAACAAAAACAATGTTAACGATACTGTATATAATCCATCTTGTCATTACCTTTAATTTCTTTTTGGCTGTCTTCTCAAATTTTTCTGTGTTATTAACTTGCTCTTTCATTAATGTTAATATGATTTTTTCATCTTCCTCCGTATATGGTACTTCGTATTTTTTTCCTGAAGCAAAATTTACTATTATTTTATTATCTTTGACTTCATAATTTAATATAAATGCTCTTTCATCTTCTTTATTTAATGTATAATCTTTCATAATCTAACCTCCTGAACAATGGTTATAGTATCATTTAAAATATATAAATGTCAATTACTTTTTCTTTTTTTGAAGAACATTTTTCTTTTTTCGAAGAACATTGATATATGAGACGATAAACTTTTTAATCATTTCGGTCATTGTCTTTTTCTCTTCTTCAGATAATGAACTATACTTCTTTAGTATTTTAGGAATAGTAGTTGTAAGAGAAGATATAATTTCTCCAAAGGATTCTACCTCAGCACCACTGAAGACTTCGAAGATAGCATCAATAAAGA
>DFLL01000002.1 GCA_002375205.1 Caryophanales bacterium UBA3620 | reverse complement strand
AATGCAAGTTTTAAATGGGTATTAAAGTAGAGACTTTAATTCTTATCAGAAATATTAGACAAACATATATGTTTGAGAGAAGAAACTCATTTGATAGGAGACTATTATTGATTACCTGACAGTAATTCATGATAGTTATTCATTAAACTTAAGAATGTACTTTTGTCAGAAGGTGCATTCTTTTTGTTTGACTTTTACACAAACATATGTTATCATATTAATCACTTTTAAGGGGGATTAATATGAATAAAGAAATATTAAGAATTACTGACTTAGGAACAGTTTGTAGTAGTGACAAAACAATAGATATGTTAACTAATAAATTTCTAAAAAAACTAGAAAAGAATTATCAAAGTAGTGACTACAATGTTTCATATAATGAAAAAGATAATAACTTTGATATAACATATAATGGTATAGAATATATATTAAAACTAGATAGTGATACAATGAAAAACTATCTTGAAGGAAAATATAATGATATTACCCTAAGATTGAAAAAAATAACTATGGCAGAACTAGATTTAAAAAAAAGGAAAGAAGAAGAGTTAAAACTAAAAAAAGCAGAGGAAGAAGCAGCAATAGAAAGAGAAAAGATAGTAAAAAAAATAATCGAAGAAGCTGAAAGAGGAATAATTCCAAATAATGAAGCAAGAACTATCTATCTTAATAAACTAAAGAAAGATAAAAAATTCCCATTTAAGAAATTATTTAATATTTTTAAACAAAGTCATGAAGATAATGAACCACATCGTTATATTGTTGGAGAAATTATTGATGAATGTTCTGGTGGCATTTTTGAATTTCTTTTTTTTGATGGTATTTTATTGGCAACAATAGTTTCTGGGATTGCAGCGATTATTGAAGGCATTCTTAATGCATTTTCCGTAATTGATAGTTTCAATGTAAGTCTTTTATGGAAACTAGCGTTAGGAGGTTTCTTCCTTCCCTCAGCAATATTTCTTTATCCGGTAGCTACTTATTTCTATAATTTAGTTAAAAATACAATTAAACATATAATTAAACCTATAATTAAACATATAAAGAATAAAAGACTTATAAAACATAAGATAAAGGAATTGAAAAAAGCATTAAAATATCCAGAACATAAGTCTATTGCTGAAAATATGTTTGATAAAACATTAGAGGAGCCAATAAAAAAATATTCATATGATTTTCAAGATTATATATTGCAATATATAAGTGATTTATTAGACAAAATTAAATATTTAAATTATTCAGATAAAATTAGATTAAATAAAAGTATTGCAGTCATATTTAATGAATATAAAGAGAAGTTAAATAAAATACCAGAAACAAATACGATTGAAGATTTTTGTGGAAATAATATCGTTGCATTACAAAATAGTATCAAAAACAAACTAGTAAGGATTGAAACTGAGATAACTCAAATTAGGATATCTGATATCACTGAAGAAGAAAAACAAAAAGAACTTTCTATTATTGAAGAAAGACTTGGGCCTATAGTAATTGATAGTGAAGTAATAGATGGTACTTTAAGGAAAAGAGAAGAAAAACTTTTACCATTAACAAATAATGATAGAAGAGGAAGAAAACTTAAAAGGAGAAGAACTCTAAATTAGAGTTTTTTCTTATGTTATGGTATAATGTTTAAGAAAAGAGATGATTGGTATGAAAGAGTTATTAAGTCCTGCAGGGAATATACAGTGTCTTAAGGCTGCCGTACAAAATGGTGCGGATGCTGTCTATCTAGGGGGTAAGTTATTTGGAGCAAGAGCCTATGCTGGTAATTTTACAAAAGAAGAACTAAAAGAAGCCGTCGATTATTGTCATCTATATGGAGTGAGAATTTATATAACAGTAAATACTATTATCTATCAAAATGAAGTAGAAGATTTTTTATCATATATTGAATATTTATATAGTATTGGTGTTGATGCTCTTATTATGCAAGATATTGGTATGATATCATTAATAAGAAAAAACTTTCCAGATATTGAAATACATGCATCTACTCAAATGCATAATCATAATAATGAAAATATAAAATTACTAAAAGAATTAGATGTTAAAAGATTAGTATTAGATCGAGAGTTATCTTTAAAAGAAATAGAAGAACTACCTAATACTCTAGAAAAAGAAGTCTTTATTCATGGAGCTTTATGTAATTCATACTCGGGATGTTGTCTTTTTAGTAGTCTAAATGGTGGAAGAAGTGGAAATCGTGGAGAATGTGTTCAATCATGTCGTATGCCTTTTAAATTAATAAAGAATGATAAGTATATTGAAACAGATAATAAATATTTACTTAGTACTAAAGAATTAAATACGACAAATAAAATAGAAGATTTAGTAAACTCTAGTATTACTAGTTTTAAAATTGAAGGTAGAATGAAATCTCCTGCTTATGTAGGCTTTGTAACAAGAATATATCGTAAATTAATTGATAATGTAATAAACAATAATAATTATCTAATTACTGAAGAAGATATTGATATATTAAAAATATTATTTAATAGAGAGTTTACAAATGGTTATTTATTTAATGATAAAGTAATGAATATATCTTCATCTAATCATCAAGGCCTAGAAATAGGTAAAGTACTAGAAGTAACCCCTAAGAAAATAAAAATTAAACTATCTAAAGATTTATATCAAGAAGATGGTATAAGATTTAAAAATAATAATCTAGGTATGATAGCTAACATGATATATAATGAAAAAGGATTATTAATAAATAAAGCATCTTCTAATAGTATTATTTATCTAGATAATAAAATAAATTTAAAAGATAAAGATGTAGTAGTAAAAACATCAAGTACTTATTTAGAAAAACAAATATTAAGTACTAGTCTAAAGAAAATAAAAGTAAGTATAGAAGTAATTCAAAAGAATAATCAATTAGAGGTATCCTATATCGATGATAAAAATAATAAAGTAAATACATTAATAGAAGTACAAGAATCAATAAATAGACCTACTAGTAAAGAAGAAATAAAAGAAAAACTAACTAAATTAGGAAATACTCCTTTTATAACTAAAGATATAACTATTAATATAGATGATAATATCTTTGTAAATATGAAATCATTAAATGAAGTAAGAAGATTACTAATTGATAATCTAATTAAAGAAAGAACTAAAATAAAAGTAAATAAAACAAATATAAATACTAAGATAGACTTTATAGAAGAAAAAAATTATAATTATGAAATATCAGTACTTGCTAGAACTAGAAAGCAAGTAAAGGCAGCATTAGATAGTAAAATAGATAGAATATATGTAGATAGTGCCTTATATGAAGAATATAAAAATATGAATAATATCTATTTAAGATTACCAAGAGTTAATAAAGAGTATAATTATAATGCCAAAAATATTCTAGTAACCGAACTAGGAGGCATTCACAAATATAATGACAATAAACATAATATCGTAAGTGATTATTATCTAAATATTGTAAATAATCATAGTATTAAATACCTAATAGACCATAATGTACATAGAATAACACTATCTCCAGAAATAGATTATCATAACTTGGATGATTTATTAAAAGATAAAATAGAATTAATTATATATGGAAGATTAGAACTAATGCTTACTAAATCTTGTCCTATAAAAGAAATAGAATTATGTCCTTGTAAAAAAGAAGATAAATATTATCTAGAGGATATTCATAATAATAGATATCCAATATTACATGAAAAATGTTTAACCCATATTATGCATCATAAAAATATTAGTTATTTAGATAATATAAAATATTATAAAAGTATTGGAATAAGAAGTTATAGATTAGAACTATTTGATGAAGACTATAATAAAGTAATTAAGTTAATAGAAAAAGTAAAAATGGAATAAAAACATATTTTCATTTTTATTAAAAAATGATATAATCTAATTATAATAGAATTTGATAATAAAAAAGGAAGCGGTGGTAAAATGGTATATTTAGAAATAATTAGGCAGTTAAAATTACACATAATGGAATTAGATGAAAAACAAAGGACAATAGAAGAAAGTATAGAAAATGGAACACGAAATAAGAAAAAAATAGAAGAAATAATTCCATTGCTTGAAAATATGGACTTATTAACTGAAAACAAAAAAATTGAAGAATTATTGGCGAATCTTAAAATACTAGAAATTCACGTTGACGAACAAACAATACGTGATTCAATTAGTTTAAAAGATTATTTTAGTAATGAAAATTTTAATAAAATAGAGCAAATAATAACGGCAAAAAATAATATTGATAATCTATCAAGAAAATTAAACGAAGCTAAAAAATTATATGAGGCAGAAATTGCTTCCTTACAGAATAGTAATAATAATAATAAAGGCAAGAAAGAAATATGTGAAAGATACTTAGGTTTTTTTAATGATAATGGTGAAATTGTAAATTATCCAAGTCCAATAGAACTAAAAGAATTTTTTGAATTTCTAAGTCAAATGAATATAGATAGAAGGGTTTTAAATGACTTCATTAAAGACTTTGGAATTAAATGTTTAAATTATTATCAAAATAATAAAACCAAAGAAAACTCCTTACCTTCCAATAAAAGTGAAGAACAAGAAAATAATGACCAAGCTTCATTAGAAGATACCAGCATATTAGTCCAAGAAGGACCTAAAAAAGATGTTTCTTCTGATACTGAAGAATCTAGTTTATCAATAAGCAAAGATGACTTGGAAGAAATCAAACAAATGGTATCAGTAGGTAATGAAAAATTAAGTAGATTATCAGATACAGATAAAAATTTCTTAATAACCGCTAAAAGTCTTATAGACAATGGCCAAGAAGAAGATATTAAAAATATTACAACAAAATTTTCGGCTGCAGATATAAAACTATTATCTAGTTACAAAGATTTAATAGAGTATTTCAAAAATTATTTGGAAAATGAAACCTCAGAAGACAAGAAATATATTAGTGAATTGGTAGGTGAGATTCTTACTATAAAGGATCGAATAAAAGAACTAGAAGAGGAAAAGAAAAGAGAAGAAATTGAAAAAGCAAATGAGGCAAATCAAACTATACCAGATGTACCAAAAATGCAAAATATTGTTTTGTTTTTAAAAAATAGGAATACAGGAGATTATTACATAGAAGAATCACAAAGTGAGATATTAACATCTCCTAGATTCAATGCAGAATATGCAAAATCAATACCGCTTGCCTTAGCTAAATTATACAATATCCCTTTTCAAGAACTAAAACAAAATGAAAAAATAAGGACAATCAAAGGCTCATTGTATGAAGATGAATTTAAGCCTTATAGAATAGTAGGTGGTAAGCATTTTGGAGTAAGAGCCGGGTACATTCAAATGCGAGTTTCCTCTATGCTAAAAGAGACTATAAAAAAAACATTTCCATTATATGATTCTTTTGAAGTATTTTTAGTTATAGATGCCAAACCAAAAAGTGATGATACGTATAATATAATTAACGGTATTATAAATAGAGAAAACATTGAAATAAGAAGATTAAGAGAATTATTTTCAGGAGAATTAGATCAAAATAAATTATCTGAAATTAATCAAATGATACAAGATGGAATAGATATATCTAAAAAGTTAAATGATAATCCACTTGAACCACTGATAAGTAAAGGAAAGGGGGCAAGAAAAAATGGATAATAAAAAAATAAATGTAGTAGAGAGTATTTTAATTCCAATAGTGGAAAGAGAAATATCTACTATCCAAGGAGAAATAAATAGAAAAGAAGAAAAACCAAAAGAAGAATTAAAAGAAAAGAATCGTTTATTATTATATACTCGTGATAACCCCATAACTTTAAATGATGAAGCTATTAATATTTGTTATGAATTAAAAACTATTGATGATATACAAAAACAAAAATTACAAATATATGCTATTTTAAATGGATTAAGAACTCTATCATTAAATGATGAACAAAAAAAAGAAATTAAAGATATAATGGGATTATCAAGTAAAAAAATTGAAGATATTTTAAACTTAGTTGTTAATGATACTGAAGAAATAAAAGAATTAAAAGGAAAAAAAGAATACTTAGATTATCTTTTGAATACTCTAAAAGAACTTGATGTAAGATATTTGAATCCTAAAGATATTGAATATTTAAGTAACTTAATGATAAAGAAACAAGTTGATACTGAGGATATTACCAAAATTCTTATTGAAATAATAACTAAATCTGCATTTAATATAGGAAATAATAGAAATGAAAATGTTGATAATAAGCAAGCTCCAGTAGAAGAAATAACTGATACAATTGAAGAAATATTTGCTAAATATAATTATAATTTTACTAATTTTAACGAAATAAATAGAAGATTAATTTTAGAAAAAGGAAATAAAAAGTCTATTAGTGATATTTTATCAATACTAAGAAGGAATAACATATCAATTAAAATATCAGATATGCAAGACTGTTTAACTCAAATATTATTAAATTCTGACGGTATGATTGCATCCAATATTATAGAAAATATAAAAGAGGACACAAAGAAAACATCAATGAATAAAGATTTAAGTTTAAATTTCAAAGAATTTATAAAAAGACCATCGCTATTTTTAAGGGAAGATAATAGTAAAGAATTTAAAGGTGGATATAATAATTATAATGAAGTTAGAAAGATACTAATTAATAATGGTATTAATCCAATAGATGTAATATATAGACATGGAAGTATTTTTAGTACATCATACGAAAACGTATTAGATAATATAGCAATATTTAAATTATATAGTGTGCCAAAAGATGCTTATACTAGGACGCTTACTTCTCTTACTATTAAAGATCCTGCAGCAACAATTGACCAATTTATAGAATTGAATTGCCTTGATGCTTTAATAGATAGTTTTTCATATATAAATAGGGGTTCAAGAGATCCAATGTTTTATCGTATAATTAAAGCTAGAATGGTCGGAGAATCTATTTATAGTACATATAACTATGCCGACAAAAAAGCTTTAAGTGGAAAAATCACTTCACCTAGCATAAAAGGATATGGAATAACAGTCACTAACAAGCAAGAAGTAATTAATGAATATAATGTTCAAGGACTTTCTCAATGTGATAATTTGTTAAATGGAGTAAAGTGTAATGGACCTATTATTAAAGCACTTAATGATTACTTTATTAATGTATTAGAAAAAAATTATAAGGTTGATGAACTAAGATATAATTTCAATGGTGAAACTGTATCGAGAATTAAAGTACTTAGAGTATATGAAGAACTAATAAATAAGGGAGCAGCAGGAACAGTAGATAGTATTAGATATGCAATATATAAAAATAGTATTTTAACTAAAGAAAAGTATGATAAAATAGAAGAATGTTTAAATGAAACTTTCAAAAATGTAAGGGGAGTTGCTAGATAATGATTGATTTTTTAAAAGAATATGGAATAGATGATATTAGTATTAATAATATTAAAAATAATAATTCTGAATCAACTTTGTTTGATTTATCGTGTAATAAAGATAATTGCATTAACCTAATAAATTATATGAAGAATATTGGAATAATGAATATTGAAGAATTATTAACATATGAAATAGATATATTTTTTATTGACTATAACAAATTACTAAGTAAAATTTCTAATTATAATATTAATGAAATAGTCAGATTAATTAATAGTGATTATAATAATATAGATTTATTATATAATATTATTAATTAATAGGTTGACAAATCAAATATATCAGATTATAATAACATTGTATTTCAAATCAATGAGAAGGACATGATTATATATCTTTTATTTAAAGAGAGTTAGCATTCGGTGTAAGCTAATAATAAAAATATATAATTACTACCTTTGAGTGTCTTATAAAAAGTAAGACCGGCTAATAGTCGTTAACAATAATCAAGGCCAAAGAAGGATGGTACCGTGCTTATGCACTCCTTTATATTTGGTCTTTTATTTTTAGGAGGAGGTTATAAAATGAATAAAGATACTTATATAACAGTAAATGTTATAATTAATAATAGGCTAGTAGATAGACAAATAGATTTATCTAGATTAAGTTTAAGTGAGTTATTAAGACTTAGAGAACATTATAAAGGTAATTTTAACAATCTTGTAACTAAAATTGATGCAATTTTACATAACGTCTATTTATCTAATAATGCTTGTGCATTTTTAAATAGAAGCAATGATCGAATCAAAAGAAAAAGGAAAGAAATAAAAAATGGTTTATCAAACAAACGTTGTAGGAGGTAATTAAAATGATAAATATCAAAGAAAACATTGATTTGAATAGATTAAATCACTCTTGTGCCCATTTAATGGCTCAAGCTGTAAAACACTTATATCCTGAAGCAAAGTTTTGGGTAGGACCAGTAATTGAAGAAGGCTTTTATTATGATATTGATTTAGGCGATAAAGTAATTACTGAAGAAGATTTACCTAAAATAGAAAAAGAAATGAAGAAACTATCTAAAGATGGTAAAAGAATAGTAAGACATGAAATAACAAAAGAAGAAGCTCTAAATATGTTTAAGGATGATCCATATAAAGTTGATTTAATATCAAGAATGGATGAAGATAATACTGTAATCAGTTGTTATACTCAAGGAGACTTTACTGACCTTTGTCGTGGACCACATGTTGATACCGTAAAAGAATTAAAACATTTCAAATTAATAAAATTTTCCGGAGCTTATTGGAAAGGTGACTCTAAAAATAAAATGCTTCAAAGAATATATGGAGTATGTTTTAGAAATGAAGAAGATTTAAATGAATATTTAAATGAATTAGAAGAAAGAAAAAATAGAGATCATCGTAAAATAGGTAAAGAACTAGATATCTTCATGTCCGATGATTTAGTAGGTAAAGGAATGCCTTTATGGCTTCCAAATGGAGCATTAATAAGAAAAGAATTAGAAAACTATATCTATGAAAAAGAACAAAAATTAGGTTATGTTCATGTTTATACACCATGTGTTGGGACAGTAGACCTATATAAGACTAGTGGACATTGGGATCATTATAAAGAAAATATGTTCCCATCAATGAAGGTAGATGAAGAAGAATTTGTTTTAAGACCAATGAATTGTCCACATCATATGCTCGTGTACAAAAATAAATTACACTCTTATCGTGAACTACCAATTAGAATAGGAGAGTTTGCAACCGATTTTCGTTATGAAGCATCAGGAGCAGTAAAAGGATTAGAAAGAGTTAGATGTATGTGTCAAAATGATGCTCACTTATTTGTAACTCCCGAACAGATAGGAGAAGAATTTAAAAAAGTAGTAGAATTAATATTAGATGTATATCATGATTTTGGAATTACTAATTATAAATTTAGATTATCCCTTCGTGATCCTGAAGATAAAGAAAAATATTTTGATGATGATGAGATGTGGAATAATGCCGAAAGTAAATTAAGAGAAGTATTAAATACTCTAGGAGTAGAATACTTTGAAGCAGTAGGAGAAGCAGCCTTTTATGGACCAAAATTAGATGTTGAAGTAAAACCAGCCGTAGGACCTGAAATAACATTATCTACTTGTCAATTAGATTTCTTGTTACCAAGAAGATTTGAACTAAGTTATATTGATAGTGAAGGAAATAAACAAGTACCAGTAGTATTACATAGAGCTATTTTTGGAACTTTTGATAGATTTACTGCCTTTGTATTAGAAGAAACTAAAGGAGCATTACCATTATGGCTTTCTCCTGTTCAAGTAGAAATAATACCCGTAAATAATGAATATCATCTAGAATATTCTAATAAAGTATTTAACTTATTAAAAGATAATAACTTTAGAGTAGAATTAGACTCTCGTGATGAAAAAATGGGCTATAAGATAAGAGAAGCACAAACTAGAAAGATACCATATACATTAGTACTTGGTAATAACGAAAGAGATAATAATACCGTAACATATAGAAAGTATGGAGAAGAAAAAACTACTACTGTTACTAGTGAAGAATTTATTAATATGATTAATAATCAAAGAAAAGAATACAAGTAATTATGTATTCTTTTTTTAATGGTTTAACCGCTTCGCTTGCCGGATTAACAAGTTAATCCGCGGAAATACTTCTATTAGAATAATCCAGTAAAAGCTATGTAAAATATATGCCAATTTGTTTATTTATAAGAAATAGATTGATATAATAATTATGGAACATTTGATATGGGTGAGGCCAAACTTTTTAGGGGGGTTACTCTTAAGAAGGAAGGCGGTAATATGACTAAAAAGGAT
>DFLL01000025.1 GCA_002375205.1 Caryophanales bacterium UBA3620 | reverse complement strand
TAAATATATTAAATGAGAAAGGATATAAATTAAATAAAAAAAATTTAATGATATATATTTCATGTGTATTAAAAAAAGAATTTTTTGAATATCAAATATCTTCAAAAATAAAATTCATAAATAAAGATTACAAAACCATAAAAAAACTCAAGAAAAAAATATATGATAAATTACAAGATCAATTAACCAAATTAAATTCAAAAATAGAATCCATTAATAATACTATTATTCTTTTATATAATATATAATACAATATTAAATATTAGTATTAATAATATAAGTAATAGAAAAATAAATATAGGTCTATTATTTGGATTATTAATAAAAATGATAATTGAAATACCTCTTATAAATAGTACATATAGAATGGGATATGATCTAACATTAGGAAGTATATTATCGACATCATTATCGCTATTAGTAACAATAATACTTCTATCAATATTCATAACAAGAAAATATAAAATAAATCTATTAAATAATTTCACAAATATCCTAAATATCATTTATACAAATATCATATACCTATTATTATTAGTATTATTAACCTTAATAGTAAAAGTAGATAATACTAAGTATTTAACAAATATTTTAGTAATAATATTCTATATATTTATAAGTATATTATTTAATATAATAAAGAAAAAGATAAATAGAAAATAATTTCTACTTATCTTTTATTATTCTATTTCTTCCATCGTAGCATAACATCTTATATTAATATTGAAACTAGAAGAAGAAAAACTAGAATCGTATAATTCTTCATCTAACCATATATACACAGTATAACTAGAAGGAGAAGTTACAAGAGGAATATTACTTATTGCTAGTACGCTATCACCATTATTAACATTAATAATAGGGCCCTCTCCTATTAAATTATTATTATTATCTAATACAGCATATTTAAGAGCACCAGAACTTGCTAAACTACTGTTGATACTAACTATATCTAAATAGATGTGACCATATATATCGTAAGTATTATTCTTTTTATAAAAAGATACTGTAGCAGCACTACCACTGGTATAACTAGTACCAGGATTCAAAGTAGAACCACTTATATTAATTCCTTTAGTATATTCAATATACTTATCAAGTCCTTTAACAGTGGCATTAATATTTAAATTAGAAAATAGTACATATCTATACATTGCATAAGTAAATCCAGCAATAGTAATAATAAATAGAATGACTCCTACTATATATCCAAATAATTTATTTTTTTTCTTCATATATATCCCTTATCCTTTAACTAATATAATGATAACACATTAATAAAAAAAGTGCAATTGGTTTGCACTTGTTTGCTTTAAAATAATCCTAATATGTAACAATAGTTACATTGCTAGGTAAATTTTCATCAGCCATGAATGTGTCATAAGTAGTGGAATTAGCAGGTACTTCAACAGTGATATTTTTAACAGTTCCAGTAAATGCATCAGTAATATTAGTAACATTACTTGAATTAATTCTAATTGTTCCCTCTAAATTACTACAACCATAAAACATTTCATTCATGTCATTTATACTACTTGGAATAGTTGGAATAGTTTTTAATGATGTGCAACCTTTAAAATAACTTGAAAAAGGTAAGTTATGATTTAAAACATTTACGTCATTGTCGATGTTAATATTTTCAACAGAAATCAATTCATAAAATGGGGATACCCTTTTGACAGAAATCAGTTCATTTTCAGTTATTTCTTTATCATATCCTGAAATAATTGTGTTGTATGTTATTCCATTTATTTCATAATTACTAGGAATCGAAATAATTTTTGATGTTCCAATATATTTTTTTATTTTTATATTTGTGTCGCTTATCTCATATTCAAAATCAGTAATTGGATTATATGATGGTAATACTACAGGAATATCACCATTTTTTTGTTCAATTGATGCTTCAACGTTAGCAGCAAAATTGGTATCACCAGCATTATTATGGACTAAATTACCATCTAAATATATGGCTAATATATAATTCTTTTTAATATTATCATCTAATAATGTATCATAATATATTTCTTTTGTTCCAGTAGTAGTAATATATCCTTTAGTTAAGGTATTAAAAGTTTCACCATCTAAATCATTAGAGTTTACGCTAGGATATTCTTCTGGATCATAATAGAATAAAGCATATTGTAAAGCATTAGTACTATCTCCATTTTCCATATACGCAGATGGTAAACTAGTAACATTAAGAGCTATTCTTAAATAACCATTTATTGAACAATCTGATGTACTATCTTTCCATACACTAAAATTAGAAAGAACCATTCCTTTTTTTATAGTAATTTGATTATGATATATTTCATCAGAAGGTTCAATTAATAGTAAATCTTCACCACTAATATTTTCACTTTTAGTGAAATTACCTTCAACTAAACATTTACTATTTAGGGTAACATTATAATCAGTAGTTCTCCATGCAATAACAGCATAAGTTACACCTACTGCAAGAAAAATAAATAACACTATACCAATTATAATTCCTATTCTTTTTGATTTTTTGAAATTTAAATTCATATATATCCCTACTCTTTCTATAAAAAGAAAATTATATAAAATATAATTATTCTTCTATTTCATTAACAATGCCACTACTACCAGTAGCATATAAAGATAAATTAACGGTCTTATTCATCATATTATTATTATTAACTACACTACCATCTATCCAATAATAAATGTTATATTCATCTTTGCTCTCTGAAGATATTTGTACATCATTTAGTAAAACAATATTATCATTATTATTATAGTTTTCAAAACTATCACCATCTATATATTCATCACCTTTATATATAGCCCATAAAAATGTACTGCTTTTTAATTCATCGGGCAGTGAATTTATCTTCATATATAAACTGAATCTATTACCTGGTGTATCAGATGTAATTTCTATTTTTTTTAAAGTACCATTTTCTTTATTAAGTACTGGTTCTAATTCCCCTACAATATCGGTACCACCAATAAATGTTATTGTGCTACTAGCTGTTAAATTAACATTAACATTTTGTTCTGCAGTACTTCTCCATTTAAACCAAGCATAAGTACCGGTACCAAACATTACTACAAATAAGAACATTCCAATTAAAGATAAAATAATTTTCTTTTTATTATTAATCATAAACATATTTCACCTCTTCATCCTTATCAATTACTCTGAACCAAATGTAGTTAATGTAACATTACCAGGTACATTACCATTAAAACTATTATAAGTAGTAGAACCACTAGGTACTTCAATATTAATATTCTTTGAAGTATTTGCAAATGTATTAGTAGCATTCGTAATACCACTAGAATTTATTCTAATAGTACCTTCTAAATTGGTGCAATAACTAAATGTATAATTCATATTTGTTACTGAGCTTGGTATTACTGGAACATTTACGAGAGAGCTGCAACCAAAAAATGTGGACTGCATGTCTGTTACTGAACTTGGTATTACTGGAGCATTTACGAGAGAGCTGCAATTATGAAATGTGGACTGCATGTCTGTTACTGAACTTGGTATTACTGGGGCATTTACGAGAGAGCTACAAACAGAAAATGTTTCACGCATGTTTGTCACTGAGTTTGGTATTACTGGAGCATTTACGAGAGAGCTGCAACCAGAAAATGTAAATTTCATACTTGTTACTGAATTTGGTATTATTGGAACATTCTCAAGCAATGTACAACCAGAAAAAGTATTGTTCATTACATTGTTAATATACTGACTAGAAACTGGATCATAACCTAAAAAAACAACATTATTACCTAGTTTAACATTCTGAATCATATTATTATATATAAATGTTCCATACCCAGCATCGTATTCATATTCATCGCCAGTATCTTCATCAGTTATCATAATATATTCAGTATTAGATAGTATTTTAACATTATAAGTATTGTTATCTACTACATAAGTATTAGGAATATTAACATTAGGGTCTGTCCCTTTGTAACTTGTTATTAAAATATCATTTTCATCAATAATAATAGGAGTAGATAACTGATAATTAACTAAATAGCCTTCACATTCTGTTTCATAACTTATGCATAATGGTTCTATATTTAATGTTAGATTCTCTATTTCTGTTTGATTGCTACCTAAGATATAATAAAAGTCTTCTAACGGAGTTTCAACAAACTGCTCTGCTCTAGCAGTAGCAGTTGCGCTAACATTAGCTCCTATTATATCATCTCCTACTTTGTTTTTATCTAAATATATAATAACTAAATAATTATTTTTATCACCGGGATTTAAATATTCCGTATGTATATCTATAGTACCTTCTTCAGATATTATTCCTCTTCTTATATAATTAAAAGTTTGATTTTTTAAATATTGCATAGTGGAATCGGTATATAAACTAGGATTATACTCTGCTACGACATATTTTAAAGAGCCATAACTATTACCATTACTTTTATAAGTATTAGATAATGAATTAATATTAAGTTCAATAGTACCAATACCACTTACTTTATTGCATCTTTTATCAAGTTCCATACTAATAGTAGTAAATCCCATAAGTGTACTTAATTTTATCGTATTTGCAGTCAAGTAATCTTCTTCTTTAATTGCACCGATATTGCCAGTAATATCTGCTCCCTTAGTATAATTTATATTAAAACAATGAGTATTACCCGCTACTATAATATTACCAGTTGTAAAAGTAAGCCAAGCATATGCTCCACCAATCACTAAAACAAGTATAAATACTAAACTTATTATCAATAATCTTATTTTTTTATTTTCATTCATAGAATCTATCCTACCTTCTATTCAAGAATACCATATTTAATTAAATTTATCAAGATTATTATAAATAAAAAATACACAAATTAATATAATGTGTATTTTTTACTAACATGTTTTATTATTTTATATCATTAATATTTAAAGTATATATCTCTTCATTCTCTACATAAAAAGATACTGTTTCTAAATTATTATATATGTTATCCATAGAAAGGCCTATCGTATATATAACCTCTTCTAATATCTTATTACTATCTACATCACTTAATACTAAATTATTGAAATTAAGCTTTAAATTATTATCTAAAAGTTCGTAATCATATATTTCAGTATTAGCATTTAAATAACTCATTAAATTAGTTTCATATATTGGAGAACTACTAAGTTCTTTTATTATTACCTTTATTTTATCATCACTATTATTGTTAACATACTTTGTAACTGGTACATAGTATTCATAATCGTTATAGTTATTAACATAATACATTGTATAATAGTCTATATCTTTTGTACTTACTAAATCATAACTTTTATTAATACCAAAATTTCTATTTAGTAAGGCAGGAAGCTTTGTACCACTGGGAAGATTGTTAAGTATTTCTCCCTCTACTTTAATTATTACATTATCAATTCCATCTATACTAGTTAATGTATAAATAATTGATTCAATCATTTTATTTTCATCTTTTTCATTTACATCTAATAATTCTTTAGTAAAATTTATAGTAAGAGTTTTGTCTTCTAAGTTTAAATCTAATATACTAGTACCTGGAGGAATAATACTTCGAAAGCCATTGGGTATTATATTGGATTTTTTTCCATCAATAACAAGACCATCTACTAAATCTTTTGCTTTATCTACTCCAGTACAATTACAACTAGAGATACTTGTTCTTGCTACGTAATCTTCACTATCTACTAAGTATATTGTGCTTACTATATTATCATAAACATACTCTATACTGCTCTTATTTAATTCTATCTCTTTAATACTAGAGTCTGGTAGTATGTACATTATGACAAGTATAAGAATAGCACTAGTAGCTACCATAATTTTCTTTATACTCATTTTCTTCAACATAACATCACCTATTAATATATATGAATTAAATAAAGAAAAATACCTTATTCTAAGATAAAGTATTTTGATGTTAATTATGAATTAACATCTGGCCCCGCTACAAAAGGTTCAGCATTAGCATCAGTATTAACATTTGTATAAAAGACATCACTAACTGTATCATATAAACCTATTGTACCTCTTGGGCATTCAACATTTACTGAATTAGTTACAGTTTCAAGTGAATAACAAGGGATAAAATGTTTTTCAATTTCATTAGATTCTGAAAGTGTCATTTCATATACGCGCATATTATATCTATCAAAAGGCTTAGATGAGTTTCCAAATAAATATAATTCTTCTTCTTGATCTGCAGTTTTACTAGCAATTACACTACTTACTGTTCCATAGCTTGCGTATCCTCTGGTAACTGTTAAAGTGTTCCTATTAGTTCTAATATCATCAGTAATTTCAATTTTTCGAATTGCATCATTTGACTTATTAAACCATAGAAAAAGCGTATTATACTGACTAGCAGCGGAACCGAAATTAATAGAAAACACATCTTTATTATCAGTTGTTTTTGAATTAAGAATATTTTCAACACCAGAAGTGTTTGTTTTAAATGTTCCATTAAAACTTAATTCTAACTCTAAGCTTGTATTGATTTTTGGGACATATCCTGTGTTTATTCTTTGAGTACCAGTTGATTCAATATATTCGACTTGTTTATAATAGCAAGTAAAATTAGGATTATCAATATTAGTAATAGTTAGTCCTGTATAACTATTGCCGAACATTGTTTCAAATAATTTGTATTGTGTACAGTTTGGTACTTTAATAGTAGCATTATTAGGTACAGAATTAAAAGTATCACTATAAGAGGTAATATTAGATAAATCTATATTATTTAAATCAATATTTGTTAAACTTGTACAGCCCGAAAATGTACCATTCATATTATTAGAAAATACTTTAATACCATTTTTCAAATAAATACTAGTGATAGTATTATTGTTAGTAAATGTACCATAATTATTATTTATATACGGGCTTAATACTACTTTATATTCTACGCCGTTAATAGTATATTTGCTTGGCACATTTACTAAAGAATCTTTTCCTATATACGAAGTTAAAAGTATTTCATCTTGAGCGAGTGTTGTAGGATTCTCTCCCATCGCAGTAGAATAAGCACTATTTAAAGCAGTAACTGAGTCGTTGTCTGTTCCTAATATATAGTTAAAATCTGTATAAGGTGTATCACCATAAGAAGTACCTACTATATCACATACTAAACTAAATTGATATGTTTGATTTGTTATATCATTAGGATTTCTACCCATAGTACCATCTATCCATAAATATAATGTAAATGTATAATTTGTGTTATAACTTAAAGAATCATTATCATTACTAAAAGTAATAGTATCTCCTACTTCTTTACCTTCAAAATTACCACTACCATAGCTTTCACCAGTAGTAGTATTTACTAGTTCATATTTAAAAGATTGATGTTTTAAGCCAGTTGTTTCTGTTTCTTGAGTATTAATACTATCTATTGTTAATGTCCAAGTAATATTAGCATACTCAGATAATGTTTGTTTGGCATTAACATTTACTATCCTACCCTTATCTCTACTTGATACTGGCCATAATAATTTTTCATTATCTGATGTTTTATTACACTGCCCTAATCCATTAACAGAAGATACCGCTATTGTAGCATCTTTATTTTCTTCATTACTACTCCATGCATAATAAGCATAAGTACCAAGTACTGTTAATACGCCAAGTAATAATACTCCTAATACTATAAATAAAGTTTTTTTATTAAATTTTTTTTTCATTAATCAGTCACCTACAATATAAATTATAAACTAAATATCAAAATAAAACAAGTAGTTTGTACTTGTTTTATTAGTGTTTTGGTTTAAAAACTATTGCTAAGATGAATGATAGTACTAATGCAATAGAAATACCAGCACTAGTTAAATTAAATATTCCAAGAGATAACCCTAGTGGACCTATATCATGAGCCATATCCATGGCACCATGTATTAGTAAATGTCCAAAAGAAGTAATTGGAAGAAGGGCTCCTGCTCCTGCATATAAAACAAATTTATCATAAATACCAAAAACATCTAGGAAGGCTCCTATAACTACAAAAAGAGAAGTAATATGTCCTGGAGTAAACTTAGTGTTATCTAAAATTATTTGTGCTATTAAGCAAACAAAACCACAGAAAAGAAAAGCATATATATAGGTCATTTTTCTACATCCTCCAAACTAATAGCATTAGCTATTCCTGGTATTGTTTCTTTTTGAAAAGTAAATGTTGGCGAGAATAAGGCTCCGGTTGGTACTAGTAAAACTTTTTTGTATTTGCCTTTCAGCATTTCTTTATAAATATAACCAAATCCCACTAATGCTGAGCATACTGGACCAGATGCACCTGCTAGTACTGGTTGTTTATCTAAATCATAAAGAAGAGTACCACAATCATTATAGTTATTACCTAGCTCAATATTATACTTTGTTAGCATATAGTCTCTTAATATGTTCTTACCATATATACCTAAGTCACCAGTTAATATTAAATCATAATAAGATGGATCTCTATTAGTATCTTTTAAATGATTATAAATAACATCTCCAGCTGCTGGAGCCATAACTGCTCCCATATGATTAACATCTGTAACTCCCATATCAACTACTTTACCAATTGTTGTACTTTCTATTTTTACCTTACTTTTTTTATTTGTAAGTAATATACTAGCAGCACCAGTAGAAGTAAAAGTGGCGGTCTTCTTTTTTGGTGCACCATATTCAGTAGGATTTCGGAATTGTTTCTCTGCAACCATATTATGACTAGATGTGCATGCTATTACTTTTTTAGCCTTCTTTCCCTCAATAAAAGTACTACCTAGTATTATTCCTTCACTAATTGTCGAGCAGGCCTCAAAAATTCCTATAAATGGAATATTAAAATCTCTTGCCATATAGTCTGATGCTGATATCTGATTTTGTAAATCTCCGGATATAAGTAAATCTATATCTTCTTCTTTTATTTTATTTTTTTTTAAAATATTAGTATTTGCTTCTTTAAGTAAATGAACTTCTGCTTTTTCCCAAGATTTTTCTCCAAAATATAATTCTTTTTCATATTTCTTATCAAAGTAATTAGATAATGGTCCATCATTTTCGTATGGTCCACATACTGTATATGTATCCATTATATACACATTATTATATTTAATAGTCATTTTTATCCTCCTATTGTCAGTAGTCTAATAAGGCCAAAAACATATACTGATACTACGCCATATAAAATTACCGTACCTGCTAATTTAAAAATATTAGTGCCAATTCCAAGCACTAATCCTTCATGTTTATATTCAAGTGCAGCACTGGTCATTGAATGAGCAAAACCAGTAATTGGAATAAATAAAGCAGCCTTCACCTTAGTAACTAAAACATCAAATATGCCTAAAGCTGTAAGAATTGAAGCAATAGCTACAAATGTGAGGGTTACTAATATTCCTGATTCTTTTCGAGGCAGATTTAGCCACATCATATAACATCTAAGAAGAAGTTCACCTAAAGCACCTATAGTTCCTCCAACTAAGAATGCTATTATTCCATTTTTAAAACATTCTTCTTTAGGTGTATTTCTGTTTACTATTTCTTTATATTTATTCTTATTCATATTCTTCACCACTTATAGTATTTATATTTATTTATTTTTTATACTTTTTAATTAATTTTAAACATATATTTTATTATGAAAAATAATAAATTTATTAAATCTACTATTATCTTAATAGTTGGGGGATTTATTACTAAAATACTAGGTATGGTTATTAAAATTGCTTTAACGAGAAGTATTGGTACAGAAGGGATAAGCCTTTATATGTTAGTCCTTCCTACTTTTAATTTGTTTATTACTTTATGTAATCTTGGAGTACCTATAGCAATTACTAAATTGGTATCGGAAAAGAAAAAAAGTAGTAAAAAAATAATTATTCCTACTACTTATTTAATACTTATATATAATTTGCTTCTAATAATTATAATTATCATTATATCTCCTTACTTATCTAGTAAATTATTACATAACTCTAATACTTATTATCCATTAATAGCAATTGGTAGTACTCTTCCTTTTATAGCATTATCTTCTATTATAAAGGGTTATTTTTTTGGCAAAGAAAATGTATTTCCTTGTAGCTTATCAAATATAATAGAACAATTGACTAGATTAATACTTACTGTATTTGTTGTTTCTTATATGACTAAATTTGGAATAGTAAAAGCGGTTACGACTGTTGTGTTAATTAATATTATTAGTGAGGGTATATCTATACTTGTACTCACTCTCTTTTTACCTAAAGAAAAAATATATAAAGAAGATTTAAAAAAAGATAATTCTTTATTAAAAGAAATATTTGGTATTAGTATTCCTACAACTACTTCAAGATTAATTGGTTCTATTACTTATTTTTTGGAGCCGATTATTTTAACTACTATACTTAAATACACTGGTTATAGTAGTGATTATATAACACTGGAATACGGCGTAATAAATGGTTATGTGTACCCATTATTATTACTTCCTTCGTTTTTTACTTTGGCTATAAGTTCTGCTATACTACCAGTAATATCTAATAGTTATAGTAATAATAACAAAGTATACGCTATGAAAAAATTAAAACAAGCAATTGTTTTTTCATTACTAGTAGGTATTCCTTGTACTATACTTTTTATTATTGTTCCCGATAAATTATTAGGCTTAATATATAATACAAATTTAGGAATTAACTATATTAAAATTACTGCACCATTCTTTTTACTTCATTACATACAGGCACCTCTTACTAGTGCTCTAACTGGTATTGGTTTATCTAAAGAAGCTATGAAAGGAACTTTATATGGAGGTATAACAAAAATCCTTTCCTTAATAATACTTAGTTTTTTAAAGATAGGATTATGGAGTTTAATTATTTCTTCTATTCTTAATATAGTAGTAGTAACTGGACATCATATATACTATGTTAAAAAGAAAATAAATTAATACAAACTATTAATTTATTTTAAATCATCACTACCAAAGGGATATGGGCATAAATCCTTTACAGTATATATTTCTCTATCATAATCATTACTATATAATATTATTTCATCTTCATCATGAAAAAATTCACTTATCACTTGTCTACATAAGAAACAACAAGTAGATATTTTTGGGCTATCACACATTACATACATTTTACTAAAGTCCCCTTTTTTATAGCCACTTGCTATAGCGCTATTTATAGCTACTCTTTCAGCACAAATGGTGGCTCCAAAGGAAGCATTTTCAACGTTTACTCCACCAAAACTTTTTCCATCTTTCATTAAACATATTGCGGCTACTTTAAATCCAGAGTAAGGACTATAACTATTTTTTAATAATCTTTTTAAACTTTCTTCCATTTTACCCTCCCTTTTATCTTGTTATATTATATTCTTGTAGTAACTTTTCTTGAAGAGAAAACATTTCTTTTTCTTCTTCGTCAGTCATATGGTCATAACCAAGTAGATGTAGAATACCATGGGTAGCTAAAAAGCATACTTCTCTTTCTCTCGAATGATTGTATTCTATTGCTTGATCATATGCTACATCTATTGCTATATAAATATCTCCTAGTAATCTAAAATCTTCATATACGATGTCTTGATTATCTTCTAGGGCAAATGATATTACATCAGTTACTCTATCGGTATTTCGATACTCTCTATTTATTTTATGTATTTCTTCATTACTTACAAATATTATATTAAATATAGCTTTTTCAATATTTAATTTCTTTACAATGAATTTTAGATATTTTTCTAATTTATTTATTTCTTCTATTTTTTTATTGGTATTATTGATTATATCAAACATTTTATTACCCCCATATCATACCAAATATATTTATATTAAATGAATACATGATAGTTATTATTAATAAAAGTATTACTAAAATATCTATTACTGTATCATTTTTAAGTATTTTAACTTTATTTTGAATGGCATCGATACCTATAAATAGTAGTCCTCCGATTATGCCTCCTAGTACATTTAGTATTATGTCATCGATATCAAATACTCTTCCTATATGATATTGTACTACTTCTATTGTTACGGATACTATTAGTGATAAAATAAATGTAATACTTATTTTGCGATTTTTTAAGATATAAGAAGATAAAAAACCATATGGTATAAAAAGCATTATATTTCCTAAGATGTTTTTGATAAATTTCCTTGAGCCAATATTATATCTAAAGATTTCTTTAAATGGTATATAGTTGGATACTCCATAATTGGAATCTTGAAATGTTACTACATAAAATAGACATAATATATATGTTATTGCTATTAAATATATAAGTTCTTTATGTAGTAAAAACTTTTTATGTTTAGTTATTAAATATGCTATTCTAAGACTTGTTACTATTACCAGAATAATAACAATCATTGGCCATATGTTAGGCAGTGATTCTATAAAAACATTTTTTATCATATGTCCTCCTTTTATTCTTAAAATAAATATACCAAGGCAGGGGCCTTGATACTATTAAAGATCTAAATCATATTTGTCTAGTTCATCTGCTAGTTCAAGTTGTGCCTTTATAATATTTTTTATTCTGTTTTTAAATACAACAGTATTCTTTTTAAGCAGTGACGATTCATTTTCTGTTTTTTGAGCAGTTACTAAGGCTTCATGAACGATAGAATTTGCATTATTTCTTGCTTCTTCTACGATTATATTTGCTTCTTCTCTAGCTAATGATTTTATTTTTTCAGCTGTACTTTGTGCCGCTATAATGGCTTCGGCCATCTTTGCTTCATTTGTTTTCTCTTTACTTATTTCTTCTTCTAATGAAGAAATTTTCATCTGTAGTAGAGAATTTTCATTATTTAGTTTTTCTAATCTTTTGATTACAACATCAATAAATCTATTTACTTCATCAATATTGTAGCCTTCGCTAGTAATTGTAAATCTCTTCATAAGTCACCACTCTTATCTTTTATATTACCATTCTAAGTCAATATCATTCTTTTTCTTATTTTTTTCATCTTCTTCAGAAATTGTACCTTCGACATTAACGTTTTTTGGAGTGCATAAGAATATTCCTCCACCAATCTTTTGAAGGTCTCCACCTATTGCATATACTGTACCAGATAGAAAATCAACAATTCTTTTAGCTTGATCAGGTGTAACCCTTTTCATATTTACTACAACTGTATTTCTTTTCTTTAAATGATCCGCTATCTGTTGGCTTTCAGAATATGCCCTTGGTTCAAGTAAGATCATCTTGCCATCACGATTTCCTGAAACTTTTTCAGCATCGTAGTATTCATCTTCGTTAGTTTCATCCATAACCTCTTCTGTTACAAATTTTTTTAATTTACTAAGACCCATAAATATCTCTCCTATTCTCTTTAATTTTAGCATAATATTTTTTAAAATACAATACTTTTTCTTAATTTTGACAATCTACATCATATGTATAATTGTATTCTTTTGTATTACAGTTATAATTAACTATTATGCTATCAGGAAATCTTTCATCTATTTTAATATCCGATAAATTTCCATAATCACGCAGATTTTTAATTGTTATTATATTTGTTCCACATGTAATTTTTTCATACTTATTTTCTGCTACATACATTTTTGCAGTACTTATTATACTATTCCTCGTGCTCTCACAAGACTTCTGTTTATTTTTATTTATGATTGTTATTATACTTGGTATAAGTGTTAACAGAATTACTCCTATTATTGCGAGTACTAGAAGTGCCTCTATTAAAGTAAAACCTTTTTTATTCATTTTTTTCACCCCTTTTAGAAATTACATAGTACCCGATTCTACATAAATTAACGTGAGTTTACAATTTAAATTTTCTGTTACAGAATTTATTGTGGCCGTTATCTCTCTATTGAATGATTTAATATTGTCAGTAATATTGCCAATATTGTGACCATTACATAAAAAATTTGAAAATTGATATGCTTTTTTATTACTATATATGCTATCACTTAAAATGGTAAATGTATGTGTAAAGTAGCTACCATTTTGAATGGTTTCACTATATGAATCAATGGTTTTATCTCTTGTACCGTCTTTTTTACCAATTAAATCAATTGTTATCGTTACATTTCCCATAGACCATTTGGCATAAATTTCTTTACTTTCACTTAGTGATACGCTACTGTCGATATTACCATGTTCATCGATTATTTTGGTACCTTCTCCATTTTTGCCTTCATAAAATCCATCAAATATACTTTCTGATTTTTGAGGAGTTTGGATATTTTCTATTCTATTTGTTGCATTACTATCTGAATACCAGTTGCCATTTGAGTAATAGATGATATTATCGCCTCCTTCACCACCATCTTTGTTTAATGTAATGGTTAATACATTTTTTTCGTCATTATCTGGTTGAGGTGTAGGAACTGGGCTATTTTCATCACTATTAATAGTGTCCTTATTATATTCTTTTTCAATATCACTTACTAAGTTATCTATTCGATTCTTTCGAGCAGATAATACTAATAAATATGAACTAGTTAGCGCTACAAATAGTATCAGAAGCCCATATAGGACTACTGTAATAGCAAATCCTTTATTATTTAATCTCATATTCCCTCCTTAATATGTTATAACGTCTTTATCAGTTGAAGTTAATTTACTAATGTCTGATTCTTTAATTACAATTGTGTCGATATTGCCATCAGAGATATATTTATTTTCTTCTAAATTTTTAAATACCATCTCAATATCAAATTCTTTTCCATTGTTATCATATGCACGACATCTTTTTAAGAATGTTACATCAAATGCTTTATCAAATGGTGATAATTCTGGTTCCCATCCTACTCTTAAAGCTGCTTCTGTTTTATATGTTTTTCCATTATAATTGCTTTCTAGTACATATTTAAAATTTTCATGTGATTTTGAGTAAGGGCTACCAAAGGGAAGAGCAACAATATTTACATATTTTCCGGGAATTATCTTTTCTAATTCATCATAAACATAGGCTATTTCTTTTTGAACTTTATCACCAGTAGATTTTTTTATATCAAGATGTGTCTGTGTATGATTTCCTACATCATATCCATTATCTATTAAGAAATGTAATATTTTTTCATTATATTCTTTTTGATTAAAGATACCACCATTAACAAAGAAGGTTGCCGTAGCTTTACTATCAGGATGCTTCTTTTTAAATGCCTCTAATATTCCAACAGCGCTATTTTCATCGATTATGATATTTCCATTATCATCTAGTCCAGTAACTTTGATATTATCTTCATTACCATCATCAAAAGTTAATACTATTGGGCTTTTACCATAGTCTACGTCTATTTTTCCATTTATATAATCCTCTAACCGTATCATTTGGTAACCTTTTTCATAGTAAAACTCTAAATCTTCTCTAAAAGCATCGGGAGTTCTATTATATCCATCTTTATCGACATTACCTCCAATAGTACCAGTACTATTGGAAGTTTTTTTTCTTATACCATGATACATCATAATAGGAACTTTTCCTAATTCGTTTATATTATCACCGGCTAATTTATCTTTATTTATTTTTCCAAGTGATACTACTATATCTAGTTTTAATCCTTCAGTTAATACTTCACCTTCTTTAATACTTTGTGAAATAATTTTATCTTTTTCAACTTTTTCACTGTACTCATATGTTGTATTTACCTTCATCTTATATTTATTTTTTATTATATTCACATCTTCAATAGTATTAAGTTTAGTCATATAATCAATTTTTATTGTTTTTTTATTAAAGCCAATAATAAATGCAATAATTCCAAACATTAAAATTATCAATAAATATATTTTTTTATTTGCTTTTCTTTTTTTATTCATTTGTAAGTCTCCTATCAAAATAATTATAAATAAGAAATTATAAAAAATCAAGGTATACCTTGATTATTTTTTTTATTCTTGATTATTTTTTTTATTCTCTTAATAATCTATCTAACGATACAATCCGGTACCCTTTACTGTTAATATAATTAATTATATTATTTAGATTATTGATATTATCTAATACTATTATTTTTCCATTAGACAAATTGTCTTTTATGCTATTATAGTTGCTACCTTTAATTGATAATATTGTATACATATCTAGATTTTTACATTCATTTAAGTTTTCTATGTTTTTTTCTCTAAGTAAGCAGTATTTTGATCGATTATTTGATATATTATTTATGAGTGTATTGTCATTTATTAAAATAGATTTGCTATATGTTCCATTGTTCCCATATGTATATATTTCATTATTTTTTAATTTATTTAAATTATCAATTGTTAGAATATTATGATGCATAAATAAAGTAATATTATTAATGCCTTCTAGTTTATTTATATTATTTGAATCTACTATTAATAGAATGGAAACTTCTTTTTTATTGTTATTTCCTTTTATAATATATTTATCTTTATTATCTTCTAATCTAATTGTAGGCATTATGTTATTATATACTAAATATTCTTCAATAAAAGTATTATATTTTTTCATATTATTAAAGCTTCGGCGTACGTTTATTTCTTTACCTCTTATACCAGGTATTATTGTGTCATCTTCAATATATCCATTTACTTCCTTTACTTTATATTCTTCTGAAGCATTTATAATTTGCTTCATTAATTCGCTATTTTGATTAATATAATTAATTACTTTATCGGTATAAAAAAAACTAAAACATATTAATACTAATAGGGATATTTTTTTTATTATCTCTTTCAAAATGACCACCTAATTAATTATATGATTTAGTTTTGATTATATTATTTAATTTCTTTTATTTGAATTCCTACTACTATATAGTTATTCTTTAGAATTGAATTTTGTTTCTTTTTTTTTATCTTCTCTTCTTATCTTTCTTTTTCTTTATTAAAATAGAAGATATTGTTATTAGGAGTACTCCTATTACGACTAGGGAAATGTATAGATATAGATTGGTTTTATCTAATTTATTTTGATAAGATAGAATTAAGTCTGGATTATATCTTTGGATAGTATTTTCTTCTCTATCATAAATATAAATTCCTTTTTTTCCTGTTTCTTCATTGATTGCATATAATAGATAGAAACTACTTCCTTTTATATTATTATCAGCAGCATATGTTACTCCCTTTTCAATATATTGATAACCTTCTATTTTATTATTATCGTAATTAAATGATACTTTGGAATAACCATTTGGTAATTCTTCCTTTGGCATAGATATTAGTTTTAGACTAGTACCATTTACTAACATATTATTATAGTCACTAAATTTACCTGTTTTTTCATCATAGATAAAATATTTATTATTTCCTTTATCATCTGATAATCCTATTAATATATCTTTTGTTTTTTTATTTTTGTAGCAAAGAACATCTTCTTCACCTATTCTAACTGTATTTTTTTCATAATTAGTAGGTACTTCTAGCAATCCTTCTTTTCTAATTACTGTATATGTTTTACCTGATACTGTCACAGTTATCGGATCTAATTCTTTTACAATTACCGTTAAGATATATGTTTTAACATTACCATTTTCGGCTTCTACTTTTATTTCAAATTTATTAGTGCCCTCGGCTACTTCTTTTTCTCCAATACCACCAATACTAGCGGTATTATCTTCGCTTGTTGCACTTATTGTTATTTTATCTACTTCATTAGGTACTTCTAATGTGTATTCTAAGGTATCTTTATTAAATTCCGGGGATATTGCATATCCGTCTATCTCTAGTGAACTTAAATAGTTATTACTACTATAAGTTTTAGGAGGAACGATTACTGGTTCTTTTACGGTTATTGTAAATACTTTATCAGAAAGGGATTGCCAACTATCTGACGACATATTTGTAATTCTAACTCCAGAAGTTGAACAAGTTATTGTTCCTGAACTAGTTGGTCTTACTGTTATGCTATAACTCTTATTCTTAACTGAGTTACTTGAGTCATCAAAAACCATATCAACCCCTTCATTTGTACCGGCGCCTTTACATATAAATGTTCCTTCAATACTAACTAAGGGGCTATCAGATGATACACTAGCAGTTACTGTTACACTATTTCCTTTAGTAACAGAAGTATTACCACTCATACTTACTCCTGATGCTAGTGCATTAGTACTAAAACTTATAAACATTATCAAACTTAATAAAAAATAATTTATTTTCTTCATAACATACTCCTTACTGACTTATCTTTGCATATCCATAGTAGTCTCTTAGGACTGCTAAATAGTCTAATTTATCCACTTTACCATCTCTATTTACATCGGCGGCTTCCTTATATGCACCATTATACTTTGTATAACCATAATATTCTCTTAAGATGGCTAAGTAATCTAATTTATCAATAATTCCATCACCATTAACATCTCCATATATAACTATCATATATTTTTTTTCATTATTACCTATTTTAATATTTAGAATGTCTCCAGTTACAAAAGTACTATTCTTAATATTACCTTCTTTATCTGTAACATTTACTGATATCCCATTACTTTTCTTTTTTATATTAGATAATAAACTATCAATGCTTGTATTAATATTTATGCCGTAAATATAATCATTATTATATTTAATTCCACTACTACTTAGTGCTTTGTCAATGGTAATTTCTTTTCGATTAATAATTAAGACATAATTTTTAGTAATAGAATTATCTACTGGTAATGCAATATTAATAATGTTTTTCCCAACTATTAATTCTACATCTTTAGTCTCACTACTATTGTCTTCAAATTCATATATTATCTTTATTTTATCTATATCAAAGGATGTATCTAAATTGTATTCTAAAGTGTCTTTGCTAAATTCAAAATCTATTTTATCTATCTTTATATTTTTTAGGTTATTATTAGAAATGGTTATATTTTCTTCCTTTGATTTTTTTATTATTGTTAGATTGTAATAGCTTACTGTACCATCTTCTGCGGTTACTGTAAGTGTCTTAATATTTTCTCCTGGTACTAAAGACATAGTACCTGTTCCCTTAACTGAAGCTTTACTATTTATTGTTGAAGCTTCAATATTAATACTACTAACAGAGGCTTCTACTTCAAGATAATAGTTTTGCGTATCGTAAACAAAGTTATTAATATCATTACCATTTATTTTAATGGTTTTTAAATAACTATTGGGATTTTTATTTATAGGAGCATTTACTTTTGTGCTGGGCATATTATTATATATGGGTATTATAAATACTAATGGTTCATCAAAAATACCAGTTATTCCACTATAGCTATTAAATGTTTTTACTCCCTCAGTAAGAGGGGCTGTAACATTTTGCATATATTGATGAGTATATCTACCACTAGTTCGAGATACATCAAACTTTTGAAAATATAAAGTGTTTTGTCCAATACTTATATAGTCTTCACTTAAGAATTTAGCTCCTCCCATAATTGATTTATGGGGACTATCCCAAGGCCTTAAATATGAAGTTAATGTATGATTTACTCCTCCCATTGCCCATACTAATCCTTGAATAGCAGGATTTTCTCCTGTTGCTTTAATATTATAGAAGTTAAAATATCCACTATAAATATTACCATTATAGGTAAATTCTTCGCCAAGGGAGGCGATTGTTCCAGATGAGCCTTGTTCTTGGAGTATTCTACTTGCTAAATGAACAGGACTAACGTCATAAGTACTAGCAGCTTCTATAAACGAATTTGTATAATTATCTTCACTGAATTTCGAATAAACAGTTGGCATAAAACTACTTCCTAATATTTTATCCACTACATTAGCGGTTTGAAATGCCGATTCATAAGAAAGGGATTCAAACATGAATATATTCTTACTATTTAAATAATTTCGTGGATCCATATAATATTCTATAGCTTCATCACTAGCATACCACCAATTTGTTTCAGTAGGATGCCTATAGTATTCATCAGTAGCATAATTATAGCTATAATCTTTTTTACTACGGTATCCTTCTCCATAAGTATAGTATATTAGATTTCGTCCTTTTACGCCTTCATTTTCTATAACGGTATTCCAATCGAGATTAGTTTTAAAAGGAACAAATGTCCATTTGGGGTATATGGTATGAATACTAATTAAGTCTTCGATATAGCTATCGGGAAAGCCTACCGATTTCAAACTTTCCCTGTATACATTATTATTTGATGTATCATTAATAATAATGTAATCACCACATGAATATCCTTCAAGTGCTCCTTGTCTTATCTGAAACCATTTATCACATATACTACTATTTCCAGCATTATTATTTAGTATTTCAACAGAAGAATTACAAGTTAGTCCTCCTATTACTGTTCCATCTATACTCGTTCTAACATTCAATAACGCTGTTGAACCATCAGTGCATATAACGGTACCAGTTTCTGCTTTAACACTATATATAAACGATAATAATAATATTATTATAAATACTAAGTATTTCTTTGTCATACAATCTACCTCATATTAATTATATAACAAATTGTCATTTTTTTCTAGTCCTATTATCTATGTTTACACTTTATGTGTAAAAAATCATGACTTTTGTCATGAACTTATTACTCTACTATTTTTCCAGTACTTTGATAATTTATTATATAATTATTTGTAACATCATTAGAATTTGTATCAATTATTGTAGCGTTTCCTGCTGTTATTACATCTCCTCCGCTAGCGGATATTGTACTTAGCTCAATGCTATTTATCGTATGACCAACTGCTAAATTTGTTACATCTACTTTTGATGGATTACTTATAAATGTTCCTTGTGTTTGATTTTGGGTACTAATTGTTATACTTCTTTTGTTTATTGTACAAGTAAATATGTAATCATTAGCACTATCATTATCTGACCATTTATATCCACTGCTTAAAGTAGCGGTAATTGTATAATCGCCAGCGTCTGTTGCAGTACTTTGATTTACAGTTATACCAGTTGGAATGGCTGCACTAAGTAGTAATTGATTAGTTCCATCATAGACCATTTTGCTTGTGCATGATGGCTTAGTAACACTTGTATTATTTTCTGTACATATAACTTCTTCTCCAGTTGTTCTAATGTTTGTTTTCTTTGTTTTAGTTGCAGTTTCTATTGCTATGTTTGCACTGAAACTTCTTCCTAGTAAACTTGATTGATCTAATGCACTTGTACAAGTACTAACATCACTATTTGAGCATGAGTCTTCAATATATAAAACAAGTAAATACTCATCTTCAGTAGGAGTTAAATCTTGTTGTGTAGTAGTAAGTACCATTCTATTATTTGACATTATATCAAATGTTGGAGAAAAATTACCATTATATAATAATGTATTATTTTTATATAATACCCACTTCATATAAGTGCTTTTTAATTCACAATCCATAGTTATATTATTTAGGGATATATCATAAATACTATTATTAGGATTAGATGAATTGCCTGAAACCCAAAATTTAAATTTTACTACACTACTAGAATTTGTTACGTTAGCGATATTACTTGTATCTAGTGTTATGGGAATCATGTTACCACTACTTGTAATAGAAGTTATTTGATTTTGATTTTCATCTTCTTCATATCTTATATTTGCCACAACATTAGCGGTATTTATATTTATATTAGTAGGATCAAATCTTAATGTTAGAGCAAGAGTAGCTCCTACTACAGATATTAGTATTACTACTGCTAATACAATAAATAGTTTTATATTGTTTTTTACAAAGTTCTTCATATAACCTTCTCCTATCATAATAATTATATAATAAAAGGACTGATATTTCAAGTCCTTTTACTACTATAATTTTTATTATTTTTTGGTATGCTTTTGCCATAGCATTTCTATTTAATTTGTTATAATTAAATAGAAAATTCTTTATTTTTCTCTGGGCTTATATTTATCTAGCCCAATTTTTTTACTTTTATATATTTTCTTATAAGTAAATGCATATTATTAATTTTTATCATATTCTTCTAAAAAGGAGTGTTTTTCTTTATCTTTTTTATAACTTAATACACAATCTAAATTTACATTATCAAGTGCCTTAAATATATTAAAATCAACATCTTTATTTACTTTTCTAAGATCTTTTATAAGGCTTTTTATTTCTTTTCTTTTACTTATATCCTCACTTATAGCTCTTTCAGTAAAAGAACATGCACAATTGATAAACTTTAATTTATATTTATCTCTCCATGAAATAATAGCACTTTCTTTTACTAAGTATAATGGCCTAATTAATTCTAATCCTTCAAAGTTATCACTATGTAGTTTAGGCATCATGGTTTTGATTTCTGATCCATAGAACATTGATAAGAGAGTTGTTTCAATTACATCATCAAAATGGTGACCTAAAGCTATTTTATTGCATCCTAGTTCTTTGGCTTTATTATATAAAAATCCCCTTCGCATCTTTGCACACATATAGCATGGGCTATTCGGCGACAGCTTATTTGCTACTTCAAATATATCTGATTGAAATATTTCTATCGGTATATTTAATTCATTAGCGGTATTTTCAATCATTTGTCTATTGGATTCACTATAGCCAGGATCCATAACAATATATTTTGCTTCAAAAGGATACTTGCCGTGGCGTACTAATTCTTGAATACATTTGGCTAATAAAAAAGAATCCTTTCCACCACTTATACATACCATTACTTTATCACCAGTTTTTATCAGTTCATAATCCATAACTGCTTTAACAAACTTGCTCCATATTTCTTTACGGTATGTCTTTATAATACTTCTTTCTATTTCCTGATATTTTTCCATTTTCTCACTTCACTTCATAAAGATTATATCACAAATTATCCAATGTATAAAGGATAAGATAGATTTCTCTACCTTACTTACTCATCTTTTATCAAATCTTTTTTATATAATATTTTCGAACTTATATAAGATGTAATTGGAATTATTAATATTGAGGCAATAAAAGATAATAATAATTCTATTACTGTTTGGGTAAATACCTTATGATTTATTATATTTTCTATAGGAGAATTTCTATGCCACATGAAGAATCCTATAAAGCTACTTATTATTGCAAAAAATAAAGTATTAATCGTCGTACTAAGAATATCTCCTCCTACATTCATACCTGATTTATATAATTCTTTTTCATTTATCTTTGGATTATTTTCTAATACTTCATTCATTGAAGAACTTACTGATATTGATGTATCAATTATTGTTCCTATTACACATATTAAATACATTCCTATTATTACTTTGGTCATATCATAATTTATTAAATATGAAAAGGCTCCTATTGTTTCTACTGAATCTGAAGAAAAGCCTTGAATATTTGATAGTTTTCCAATAGTATATGTTAAGATAGTTATAAATACTAAAACAATCATTATTGAAATAAATGAAGATAATGTTTTTAAATTATATCCATTTAACATAAATAGTGATATGCATGAGGCAAGTATACATACTATTAATGCTAAAATTATTGCATTCATCCCTAAACTTATTAAAATTATATATGTTATAATTAAAAATGTACTTAAAAAGAAAGTTACAAATGTTTTTGTCCCTCTACTCTTACCTGTTATTAAAAGTAAGAAGAATAATATCATAGATAATATTGTTATCATTTTCTTCCTCCTTTTAATATATATATGCTAATATATAATGATATTGGTATTGCAAGTACTATACTTATACATGCTGTTAATATTGTTATTAATTCTAAATTTCCATAAAAACTTATAGCATTAGCTATTATCATACCATTTCTTAGAGCTAAAAATACTATTGGTATTATACTAGAGTAGCAGGTATACAGCATTACATGATTCATGGTACCTACGATATCTTTACATATTTCTTTCCCAGATTTAATTAGTATTGGAACTTTTATTTTAGGATTCTTTTCTATAAGTTCATTTAATGCTGATGATATAGTTATTGATATATCCATTATTGCTCCTAATCCACATAGAAGAATACTTACATAGAAAAAGTTCTCATAATCATATATTACTTCTATGTACTCCATTGTCCAAAAACTAATATCTTTTCCAAATAGTTTTATTATTAGAAATGATAAGGAAAAGGATATTAATAAAGATATTATCGAAGAAATTATTGCAGATAATGTCTTCTTACTTTTTCCATTTGTTATGTATAGTGATAATATTATAAATAATACTGCTACTAATAAATAGAGAATTAATATATTTATTGATTTATAATTATTTTTAAAGATTATTATTGAAATTATTGATATTATTATATTTACAAGTAAACTAAGTAATGATTTTATTCCTTTTTTATTCGAAACAGTTAAGATTAGATCAATAAAAATAACTAATAATATTACTATATATTTATCTCTTTTTATTCCTATAATAGAATTTGCTATGGTACCATTATTTGATAATTCTACAAAAATTTCCGTATTTTTATGTATTTGTTCATCATATACTCCTGACTTTGATGTTTTATTCTTTATTTCTATTACATTATCCTTATATTTACCATTTTGGATTATTCCAGTTATTATCTGATTATAATATTCTTCTTTAATATTATCATGTTTTTCTTCTTCAATATTTGTTATTTTTACGATTGGAGTACTGTATAAGAAATAATCATTATAGACAAAGATTATACTTGTTATTGATAATGCAAATAATAATATTAGTTTGATTCTTAATTTCACTTTATCACCAACTTTATATCATTATATCACAAGAAAAGAAAAAAGAGTAGATAATCCACTCTATTGTTTGGTTTATGATAATGATACTTGATATGGACTATTATAAACACCTGTTCCACTAGAATATACTACAGTAGAAAGTAAATTAATTACAAGTCTTACATAGAAAGTGGACCTTGTATTACCCACTGTTAAATACGATTTTATCCGTAGTTACTAGTATAATACATGTAAGCACCATCTGATGAATCATATTCAAGTGGAGACATTGTCCAAAAGTTCATGTTACTATATAAGTAACAATTAGTATTTCTAGCACTTGAAGTATAAATTAGACCAAGGCGAATTTAAACCTGCTACTTCAATATCACTGGTTACATTTGGAATATTTAATGTACTACCTGTATTTTTTTGCTACAAGTCCAGATTCAATATTAAATGTCATTGGTAGAGCACTATTAAATGATAAGTAAAAGTGTCTGCAGATAAAATGTCTCATATAGCACTACTAAAGAGGGCAATTAATAATATAGGAATTATCCAAAAATATATTTTTAAATTCTTATTTTTTTTCATTATTATTAACCATCTTTTCAGTATATTTTTTTTATGAATTATATTAGGTAATAAGAAGCATATAAATATGCTCCTTATATTTTACTTTTTATTTATAAATAGCTTCAAAATGCATACCATAATAAACTTCTATATTATCTCCTGGTTTATACATTTTATTATCAGCATAATTTAACCAACCAACAAAATTCTTTTTGTTTACTTTTGGTAAAGTATAAATACTACCTTCTTCTCTTAAAAATTCATTTTTATTTATTTCATTTATTTTATCTAAACTTGTAGTAACCATCCATACATTTTTACCATTTTTTTGCATTGGTTGCAACCACATTTTTTCTTTGTTTACGACAATACTAAGGAAATTTTTGTATGCAGTTAAATCTATTCCATATTTTATTAGTGCTTTTCCTTCTTCGGCACGCATTCCTTTAAACATATAATACGGTAAAGTATCTTTTAGTTCCTCATAAGAATAAACATCTAGTAAATCTTCATCCCTTATTTCCTTAATCCATGTGACATCTTCGTTGAAACCATATATATTTGATAAAGCAATTGTACCATCTACAGTTAATAAATCATTTGTAATAATATTAAAATATCTTGTTGATGCAACTTGATAATACTTGGTTTTTTCATATTTTGTTTCTATATTAGTTACAGTCACTGTTTCAAAACCAGTGCCATCTTTTTTCATTTTAGCTACTTTAGAATTAACATGAAATTCTTTTGGATTATCTACCGAGACAAACCTTTTTAGTTCTGTTTCATATATTCCATGATATCCATATGTTTTTAATATTGTTCCATCTGAAAAAGTTATTTGTTGATAGTTATCAGTATCTTTAGGTTTTTCAATCCAAATAGGATATTCAAAAACAAATTCACCTGTCTCGTAATTGTAAGCCACAATTAAATCGTTATAATTAATATTTTCAATATTTTTGTATTTTCCATTAGCAAGTAATACTTTGGTACCCTTTATTAGGCATGTACCACCACCCTCTGTTGTTCTTGCAGCAGTTACAGTTATATTTCCTGTTACTTTATTAATCTTAATTGTTCCTACTCTATTATTGCTGCTTCTTGTAAATGTATAATCTGTTCCGGATCTAAGTGTCTCATCATTCATTATTACTTCTACTTGATTTGCAACAATATAATTATTATTATCACCGTCAGTACCACTTGCTGTTACAGTAACTGTGTGTGATTGCTCAAGGAGGGCCACATCATTACCATTACCTGTTATAGCTAAATTTTCTGCATTTACAGTTACATTAAATCGCCATTCAAAAGGTGAATTGTCTGTTCTTGAAGCAAATCCATCGGCAGTAGTGGCACTTACTACATCACTTTGACCAGTATTGCCAGCTTCATCAATGCCATATACAACCACATAATATGTTCCATCGGCAACATCGGTAAATGAATATGATCTAGTACCAGAATTGGTATGTCCAGTTGCTACTGCAGTATTAGAATTACTAGTGTTATATAGTAAAATCGTATAATCAGAAATAGCTGAACCACCATAATCTTTTCTATCCCATGTAACATCAATTTTGCCAGTTGTAGGAGATGCATTTTCTGAATCACGATGCATTGCTATTTGAACATTTCCAATGGTTACCTTTGTAGTATCTGGAACATCATATTTATCAACATTAAAGTTTAAATTACCTACTGTAACATTTTTTTGACATGAAGAACTTAAATACATTGTCATAGTATCAGTATCATTAACAAACTGTGCTCCTTGTACAGCTTTTACATATACTGTGTATGTTTGTGTATCACTTCCAGGTATGGTAAGATTACCTATAGGATTACCACTACTATTAACTATTTCTAAATTAGAATTTGATGAAATAAGAGTAAACTCTCTATCGCTAGGATAAGTATTATTAACTGTAACTGTAAACTGAGCACTAGCATTTGAACGTAAGTCACCAGTATTTGGTGTAATAGAAGCAGTGATTTCTCCTGTTTCTTCTTCTGTATCGGGAGTTGTATCAACACCAGCATTAGAACTTGTATCATAACTTCCGGTATCATTATTTGTAACGAGAGTTAAAGTAACTGTAAAGGTTTTAGTTGCACCTGAAGCAATTACTTCACCATTTGTAACACCAGAAGGTGTTAATGTTAAATATGCTGTATCACTACCAGCGGAAGCTTTTATTGTTGGATGAAAATCGAAACCTCTAAATATATAATCATTATAGTGAGTATTGGTAAGTTCAACTTCATAAACAATTTCAAATCCGTCTACGGTTGAGTCTTCTTCTTTTCTAAATGTAACATCAAAGGATACATTCATTCCATTAAATTTAGGAGTAGAATGACTAGCAACATTTTTATCACTTACATATGTAATTCTTGTTATTGATACTTCTCCTATTGTACCAGTAAGTGATATATCACTTAAAACATTGGTTAGGGTTAAAGTATGTGTCTGAAAATCATAATTAAATGTATCAGATGTTCCAGCGTCTTTGGTTATAGTTGCTGGCCACTCACTATCAAAGGTTTTATTATATGTACCACCATCGTTAGCATATCCTAGTACTGAACCATTATAAGTAATTGTATGTGATTCAGTAAGTTCAATGTTACTTTGCACATTAGTAACAGTTAAAGTATGTGTCTGCAAATCATAATTAAATGAATCACAATCGCCATTAATCTTAGATATTTTAGCTGGGTAATTACTTGTAAACTCATGTGTAAAATTTGAACCCGCCAGAACTTCATCTCCTATCACACTACCCTCATAGTAAATTTTGTATAGTTCGGTAAATTTTAAATTTACATCTAATTCACCAGTTATAGGAGTACTTCCATTATTGGTTATTGTAACATCAAATGTTTTGGACACTCCATTAGTACATTCATTATTAGTATCGCATATTTTTATATAATTACCAGGTGTTGAAGATATCCCTGAAGACAAATTACTTACAGTGCCATTACCATTAGAAAAAGATACCTCTGATACTGCTACTGGAACATTTCCTAAATTTGTCGCAGTTACACTGTATGTTACACTTTCACCAGCGGGAATAAATACAGTATTTAGAATACTATTTGTATTATAATCAAGATTGGAAACTGCACCACTATTTGTTGTTACACCATTAATTCTAACTAATCTAAATACTCTTACATGTGCAACAATGTCAGTTATAGTAAATTGATCTGAAAAAGCGGCATATCCAAATGTTAAAGAAAAACAAATTATCATAATAGATATAACAAGTAAAGTTACTTTTCTGTTTTTTTTCATATTGTTTCTTGTTTCTTTTCTTTTGCTCATGGTTTATACTCCTTCAATTATCTTTTTATTAAATAAATAGAAACAACTAAATGTTTCTATTTCATATTATTTAAACTTTTTTCATCTACTTTTAACAAGTATACCATATTTTCATGACTTATATAAAAGTAGCATTCTTTATGTTTAGAAACTTCATAATACATTATTGGAAGTTGTAAGTTATCATGAATATCTAATAGTTCTGAAAATTTTGTTATCGTAATTATTTCTTTTCCTTCAAAAGATAATAATGTCGATGATTCTGCTACTAATCTATCATATTCTTTCAGTAATTTAGAAATATATTTATCATATTCACTCTTCTTTATATGTAGGCTTTCAATCTTGCGTATAGCCTTAACTAACCATATCAATGATATAATGATAGAAATTATAGCAATCAATATTGGAATATAATCAGTAATAGTATGTTCTTTTTTCTTTACAATATTATTAGTTTGATTAATGTCTTTATAATCCATACGTATTTCTACAGATCTTTCTGATAAAGGAATAACCAAATTCATAGTACTAGTATCATCCAAACTAAAATTACTGTTTTCATTACTTTTTTTATTAACCAACATATATACCGTTAATTTGCTATCTGCATCTACTCCATATTGGTTTTTAAAACTATTTGCTAAACTATTATAATACTGATAGTTTAAATTGACTGTCTCTCTTATATTCTCTCTATTTGAATTTTTTAAGCTCACTGTTCTATTATTTAATAATGTAAATGTTTTTTCAAAATATGATCTTGTACCAGCCTGATTTTGAATTGTTAATGTTGCCACGATCTTGTAATCAAAATCAATATTTTCATTATCTTCACTTTCAAAAGTATAATCAAAATCTATTAAAATTTTATCAATCAAACTTGCAATATAAAGCATATCTTTGCTAAGATATTCCTGTTCATAAAATTCATTTTCATGTAAATATACTTTATAATCCAAATTACTTTTTTCAAAGTATTTAACATTTTGCACTGGCTCAAATATTAATGACTTTTGAAAAAGGAGAATACTAAGGACTAAAAATAATATAAAAATGAATATGTCAAAGATTAATTTTTTTATAATTTTTAAACGTTTTTCTTTAATTGTAGATTTTTCTTTGCCTTTTTTATTAATCATATGACACCTCCTTTTTATTTGAACAAATTATTAAGCCATACTGTTGGCAAACCAATGTATGGAATCTTTACTTCGACTTTTCCTATTATCATATCTGGATATATTATATAATTATCTTTACTATCATTGGCATCTCCCCAAGTATAGAAATAATAATCATCCCCTATTACTACTCTATCGCATATTCGATGGACTATTACTACCTTGCCATATTTGTAAGCAATAATTTCTCCTTTTTTCAATTCTTTATAGTCTTTGTGCTGATCAACTATAACTACATCTCCAACATTAATATTTGGAGTCATGCTACCAGTGGCAATAGATATGGCATAATATCTAAAGAAACCTGAAACAAAATACGCAAGTGCAAAGACAATAACCGCTAGTATTGGAATTTCTACGTATACTCTCTTTTTAACATAACTAATTGGTATATTTCTATCTCTCTTTCTATAAAATGAATAAACATTATACATAATAACAAAAGGAAATAAGAATTGAATTAATGACTGAATATAATAGCCATCATTTGGCGCAATTGGTAAAAATACATTATATAGTCCCATTACCAGTAGCCAAAAGACATTTGGCTTATATCCAGCTTTTTTGGCTATATAAGTGCAAACAATATTATTACTAATTATTGGTAAAATAGTTAACGCAATAAAGATAAATTTATTATAATTACTGCTTAAATTACTACTAAAGATCTTAGGAGATAACTCTAAAAGTATAAATACCAAGAAAACAACAAATGTAAGTTTTTTTGATTTATCTGTCTTATTTAGAATTTGAACTCTTAAATATTCTCTTAAAATTATCATAATAATATAAGGTATAATAAAAGTCCTAATGCCGTAAAAATTAAGAAAATTAGTAGTTTTATAGAAACCAATAAAGATACCAAATATATAATAAATAATAAATGATATTAAAAGTATAATTATCATATTAACAATAATATCTTTAGTATATCTATACCTATCTTTTTCAAAGCCAAAAAGAAACTTAAATATTATTAATAATGCTCCCAAAAAAAAACACATATAATAATAGTTGCCTAATATATTTAATATAAAACTATTTAGAATTAGAATAATGGATAAAATAATACTGAATATTAGAATTTTTATATAGCTCCCTTTCATATCCTCCTCCAAATAATCTTATGTAAATATATTAATGCAGTATTAAATACCTTATTAATATATTTATTTATTTTTCTAATTACCATTAGCTGATGAGTAATCATGCGTAATAGTTGGTATAGTAATTGTTGTATCAGCATCAGCAGTTGCTCCAGCATAGTTAATTCTTACAGTAACAGTTGCTGTACCATTTGCTGCTGGAATTACAGTATTGTGACTAGCAGCACTTGCTGCAGCATTTTTAATTTCAATAGTATCAGCTGAGTGTGTACCATCGTTTATACTTACTGTAACAGTTGTAGCTCCACATACATTAGTTCTGTTAACATTATCATTTGCTCCTGTTGAAGCACAAGTTAATCCACCAGAAGTAGAAAGACTAGTTATATGAGCAATATATGATGATTTATTTTCAATAATTGCTTCACATGTTACATCTTTAGCAGTATTACCTAGTGGTACGCTTATACCAGTCCAAGAGTCATTATCATTAGTAAAAGTTCCAACATTAGCTCCTTCAATAGCTTTTTTGGTGTTATCATTAGTTAAATAACACTTAGCAGAACCTGATTGATAATTTAATCCAGCATCAGCAGTATCAAATACAGAATTACTGGCAGAAGCAGTTGCAGTTCCATCAATAGTTAATGTATCAGCAAATGCTGCAAAGCCTACTGATAATGCGACAACAGCAACAACTAAAGCAGCTATAGCTATTACTTTTCCACTTTTATTTTCCATTGTCTCACCTCCTAACTTTTTTTAATTGTCTTGGGAACTTCATCATATAAGCCATAATGTTTGTTCCCAAAACATTTGGCTAGGAAATAATCCTAACATATATTTTATAATAAATATATGTTACATATGCAGGATAGATATCCTCCATCTATTCTACATTTTTTATGATACCACAAAAAAATGTTTTTGTATATATGTTTTTTTTAATTTTTTGTCATTTTTTGGTTATATTGTAAATATTTTCAATATAAATTAATTCTTTATTATCTATAGTTATCCTCTTGTAAGCAAAATCTATTTTGTTTATTTTAGTTATTACGTCTATATATTCTCCTCCATCTTTATATTTATCTTGTTTAAAGTATGTTATTTTATAAATAGTATCTTTATTGATATTACTTAAAATACTATTTATTTCTTCTATTTTATCTTTTTCTAATTCTTTTTTAGTACCTACTAGTCTACCTTCTTCTAAAATAGATTCATTATAGCCAGTGAGAGCCGCAAATGGTATAAATATTTTAGCCCTGTTTTCAATTGACATCTTAGGATGACTAGATACTGGTCTTGATAAATTTACGATATCTTCATATTTATTCATGATGACCTCCTATTTGTGAATTTCTTTCGATAGTGGTGGCTCCTTCTTCTAAATCCATAGCTTTAATAATAGCATTCTTTCCATATTTCTTCTTTATTTCAAGAATGGCTTTTTGAACTTTCTTCTCTTCTGATTCTTTTTCCTCAGTTATTTTGTTTTCTTTTATATTATCATTGAATAAATCTAATTGGTTATAAGTAACTTTATTTTTTTCTATTTCTTCAGTTAAAATATTTCCAAAAGATAGATTTATTCTTCTTACTAATAAATCTTTATTTATGATACTATCGTAAAGTTTCATAGTGGACAATATTATTTTGACAGATGAAGATGTATATTTATCTAGTGATATACTACCATGACTTTCTTTTGGTATATCTCTTCCATAATAATCTTTTTTTATTATACCAGTATATCCATTTTTTATGTTTTCAGCATCATACATTATTGTTAACATTATACTATTTGTTACTAGGTTTTTATCAACTAAATCTAGTGATAATAAATCTGTCATTTCTTTTACTATTAATTTTGCTTTCTTGTAATCATAAGGGCAAGATAATACTTGACCAGAAGATATACTATTTATTTTTGGTTTATATTTTTTAATATCCTTTATAGCACATGGTTCTTTTCCCCATGCATGATCAATTAATATTTCAGCATCTATTCCAAATAATTTATATAATAATTCTTCGTTCTTAATATCATTTAAAGTACCCAAAGAGCATCTAGCAATATCTCCCATGGTATATATGTGGTTGTCTTCTAGTTTTTTAGCGTATCCTCTTCCTACTCTCCAAAAATCATTAAGAGGAGTATGATTCCATAATTTTTCTTTATATAATTGTTCATTTAAATAGGCTATTCTTACTCCATCAGAATCTTCTTTAATATGTTTAGCCATAATATCCATAGCTACTTTAGCTAAATATAAATTAGTACCAATACCGCCAGTAGCAGTTATTCCTGTTTCTTTTAAGATATCTTTTATTATTTTATTAGTAAGTTCATAGGGAGTCATCTTATACATTTTTAAATAATTTGTGGCATCAATAAAGACTTCATCTATTGAATAAACATGGATATCTTCTTTAGATATATATTTTAAATATATATTGTATATTCTAGTACTATATTTGATATATAAACTCATTCTTGGCTTTGCAATAATAAAATCTAATTCAAGATATGGATTATTTATTATTTCATTATTATTAGTACTTTTACTTGTAAAATATTTATAATTAATTTGTTTTCTTCTATTTATATTTATTTCTTTTACTTTTTGTTCTACCTCAAACAATCTTGCTCTTCCTGGAATACCATAGCTTTTTAGTGATGGTGATACTGCTAAACATATTGTTTTAGAAGTTCTTGAAGAATCCGCTACTACTAGATTAGTAGTAAGAGGATCTAGATTTCTTTCTTTGCATTCTACTGATGCATAAAAGGATTTTAAATCTATTGCTATATATACTTTATCCATATTCATCACCATAATAATTATATAAAATATGTTTATTTTAGTCAATAATTTTATTATACATTTGTTTGCTAATAATTAGTAAAAAAATATAGGAACTTTTTCCTATATTTTTATTTAGTAATAGTTACTATAATATTATTATCCCCTATTTCTTCTAAATTATTAATATAGCCTATTTTGGTATAACTATAAGTTGTAGTAAATGTTTTATAAAAGATAACTAAACAGTTATTACCATATAACATTACGTCACCTTTATTTATTATCTCTGGTACTTTAGAATCAGTAGTAAATTTATTATCTAAATATTTATATTTTTCATTACCATTTAATTCTTCCATGGTAATACTAAGTGGTAATGTATTTAAAAACTCTCTAGTAGTTTGGTTATCCTCTAATTCTAAAACATATTCTCTATTATTAACCGTTATATTTACTTTATCCATAAATTCTTCCTCTATATCATTTTCTTCTTTATTACTAGAACATCCTATTAGTAAAAGAAGAAAAACTATTATTAGTAATATTTTTTTCATAATTATCTCTTACTATTTATATATTTTATTGCTTCAGTAGCAGATACCGCTCCATCACTAGTAGCAGTAACTAATTGTCTTAAATCTTTAGTTCGAGCGTCTCCTGCGACAAAGATTCCTTTTTTATTAGTATGACAATTTTCTTTAGCAATAATATAACCCTTTTCATCTAATTTTATTAATTTAGCAAAGTTTTGATTTTCTGGTATTTGACCTACCGCTATAAATAAAGCGGATACTTCTAATAATTTCTTATTACCCTCATTATCTGTTATCTCAATATTTTCTAATTTATCACTAGCATTTAACTTAGTTATATTACTGTTATAGATAAAAGTAATATTATTCTTTTCTTTTAATTTATTTAAAGTAGATTCTTCTCCTTTGAAAGTATCTCTTCGATGGATCAAATATACTTTTTTACAGATATCAGTTAGATATAAAGCATCATCTAAGGCAGTATTTCCTCCTCCGACTACTGCTACTATTTTATTTTTATAGAAAGCACCATCACAAGTAGCACAGTAAGATACTCCTTTACCTATAAGATCATCTTCATTACTAAGTCCTAATTTTCTATTCTCACTACCTGTTGCTAATATTAAGGCTTTACATTTATATTTATTACTAGTAGTAATTACTTCTTTATAACCCGTTTTACTTTTTATTTCTATTACTTTTTCAAACTTAATTTCTGCTCCTAATTCTTTTGCTTGTTCATACATATTGGTAGCTAAATCAAAGCCTGATATATGGTTATTAGCTGGATAGTTTTCAATATCTAGTGTATTTATTATTTGTCCACCATAAGATTTTGCTTCTAGAACTAAAACGTGTTTATTAGCACGCCTAGCATATATAGCGGAGGTTAATCCCGCTGGTCCTGCTCCTACTATGATTATATCGTACATTATTTTTCCTCCAATAATTTTACTATTTCTTCTTCCATATCTTTTGGATTAAATGTTGGATTATATCTTTTTATAACATTTCCTTTTCTATCAACTAAAAACTTCGTAAAGTTCCAAACAATATCTCCTTCTTTTTTGCAAGTATTACTTATCTTTCTAATAGCTTTCATGGCGACTTTATTTTTAAGTCCTTGTACTTCTTCATTAGGCATCTCTTTCTTTAAATATGTATAAAGCGGTAATTCATTATCGCCATTTACTTCTATTTTTGACATTTGATCAAACTTAGTATCATATTTCATCGTACAAAATTCATGTATTTCATCATCTGTTCCTGGTGCTTGATGACCAAATTGATCACAAGGAAAATCTAATATTTCTAATCCTTTATCATGATACTTTTCGTATAACATTTCTAATCCTTCATACTGAGGAGTAAAACCACAACCAGTCGCGGTATTTACTATTAGCATTACCTTTCCTTTATTTTCGTTAAGAGAGAATTCTTCATCATCTCTTTTCTTTACTTTAAAATTATATATACTCATATTATCTTCCTTTCTATAATTTAATTTTATAATAATTATTTTTATGTGTCAATCTTTTATATTATTATCAATATTTGATTAAATATATATTAAATGACAAGAGAATAACTCTTGTCATAATTCCATTTTTTTTACAAATTCTTTATTCGATTATAAATTCCTCGCTTATATAAAATATATCTTCTTTATCTACGGGTATATCTGAATCAAAGAAGACATTTTTTACAATACGATATTTTCCTTTAGGAAGACTTCCATAAATATGCTCCCAATTTTGATGCATTTCTAATAATCCATTTTCATCTTTATAGTAGGCTATTGCTTTAAAACCATAATTTTCTCCTGTAGTTTCTATTTCTTCCCAGTGACCATCTACTACTTTTTCGATATAAAAGTCTTCTCCATATGCTATTTTATTTATACTATCATCATGGATTATTATTCTCATACTAGTACTAGTTAAATCTTTTATTTCAATACTTACTATATCACTTAGATTTCTATCTTTTATTATTTCACAGTCTCCACCACTCTTTTTTACATAGTCATTTATAATATTAAATATTTGATGGGCATCATGATATTTATCTAATTCTAATATATCTCTAAAGTAAGAGTCTTTTCCTTTTGCAATTATAGTACTAGACTCTTCATCATATTTGATACTATATCCATGTTCTTCTCCATATAATGTACAATAGATACTTTCTTCAATTATTCTTGAATTAGCAGAGTCTTTCTTAGTACTTCTAATTACTATAAGAGTGGTAATGATGATAATAAATATTAATAGTATTACAAGGGATATTTTATAATGAATAATAAAAATACTAGCCATCTTTTCGGTATTTGATTTTTTATGAATAATATTATTACCTACTAAATCATCTAAACTAACATTAAAGATTTTAGCTAGTTCTTTTGCTTCTTTTAAATCTGGTGAAGTTTCTCCTAGTTCCCATTTACTTATGGTTTGTCTTGCTACACCTAGTTTTTCTGCTAAAGACTCTTGAGAAAGATTATTTTTCTTCCTTAGTTCTAATAACTTTTTTCCTATCTCCATATGAGCTCCTTTCAAATATAATGATACAATATTATATTAAAAATATCTACCTATTTTAAATGGAAAAGACGCCCTTTTTGATAACATTAGTTATTTATTCTAAAAAATTCATTACTAAACTGATTATTATATCTTTTTCTTTTGGATTTGATTCTGCTATTAATAATGTAAGAGCAGTTAGTGTATTATTATCAATTACTAATTTATCTTCCTTATATAGGAGACCATAATAATTTAAGAAATAGATAAATAAAGTAGCTGCTATTCTCTTGTTACCATCTATAAAGACATGATTCTTAACTATCATATATAGAAAGTTAGAAGCTTTTTCTTCAGTACTTTTATATACATCTTCATTATCAAAAGTTTGATAGATATCATTAATAATAGATTCTAATCCTCTATTTCTTTCTAATGCAAATATATCACTATCATCATTGAATCTTAATTTGCTTATTACTTCTAAACAATCTTTATAATTTATTTTCTTTTTACTTTTACTACCATTTATTTTCTTAATAGTTTTATGATCATAATCATCTAATAATTCTAAGGCTTTAGAATAACTTCCTATTACTCTTAATATCTCTTTAGCATCATCGCCTTCTAGTCTATCATCCATTCTATTAGCTATATCTATTAATTTTACTGTTTTTTCTAAATAATCTAATCTTCTTTGATTAACAGCATATCCTTTTAATAGATATTCTTTTAATACTTCAGTAGCCCATTTTCTGAATATAATACCTCGCTTACTATTTACACGATATCCAACAGAGATAATCATATCAAGATTGTAAAATGGCATACTCCTTGTAACAGTTCTTTTGCCTTCTTTTCGAACCTGTCGGAAATCCTGACATGTTGAATTTTTATCAAGCTCGCCATCATAATAAATATTATTAATATGCTCAATTATGTTTGTTCTTGATGAATCAAATAACTCTGCCATTTGTTGTTGTGATAACCAAACATTTTCATCTTTCATATTAACCTCAAGTTTAATACCTTCATTTTCAAAAATAACAATTTCATTTTTATTCATTTTCTTTCACTCCCTTTACTTACGAAATTATAATAAGCTAACAATCCTCATCTAATATATGTCATACTTATGTTTGTTATTTAATTATATCACTATTTGTTGTATTAATCAACGTTTTTGATAAAAATATTATACATTTGTTTTCCTTATATTTTTGTAAACTTTTTTATCATATCATTACAATGCACTAGATAAAAGTAGATATTAAATAATATTATTAACTTTATCTATTAGTGCCTTCTTTATTTCTTCATCACCTACTAATGTTATAGAAAATGTTTTATAACCAATTCTATTTATACTTGCACCGCAGTGATATACTTCTTTTTTATCTATAATAAAGTAACGGTCATGATAACTATTATCATATACTACTTTTAAATTATGATATTGTTTATTATATTTATTAATATCTTGTTTTGTAAGAAGACTATTTACTTTGGTAATAATAGTTACCTTAACATTTAATTTACTAATAATATCTAATATTGTATTGTCAGCATAGGAATCTATTATAATAAGTTCATTATTAGTACTACTAAATATTTCTTTTATTTTAGAATAAGCATCATATATCTGACCATCAAAATATATCTCATGATTCTTCCTTTTCTCTTCGAATTTATCAAACGATTCTTGTAAAAGTTTAATTTCTGAATCATGTTCTAGTACCATATTATTTATAAATTTTTGTTCTATCAAATTAGATGATATGTATTTACGCATAGCAACAAAAGCTCTCATTATTGCGATACTCATTTCTGATGATACTTTTGTCCTAAGAACTGTTGCAAGCATCGCAGCACCTTCCTCAGTAAAGGCATATGGTAATGTTCTAGACATATTATTGAAATTTGCGGTCCCAATTTGGGACTGCAATTTTAAAAGTTCATCTTCACTTAGCTGAAAATAAAAATCTTCTGGAAACCTACTACAATTTCTTTTAACAGCTTGATTAACTGTTTTTGTACCATTAACACATTCATATAATCTTGCTAAATCCGAATCTAACATTACTTGCTTGCCTCTTACTTCATAGATTAAATTTTCAATTATAATGTTTTCTTTAATTGCAATATTGTTCATAATAATTCCCCCTTCTATAATGTTATGTCTTCTATCATATCACTAACTATTAGATAGGTAAAGATACTTTACATCTAAATTTACATAATTTTTTTCAAAAGAAAAAAGCCTTGATAATCAAGACTTTAGTTACTATAAATGGTGACCTGTATGGAATTCGAATCCATGAATGTTGCCTTGAGAGGGCAATGTGTTAAGCCACTTCACCAACAGGCCATTAATTGTTCCTTAAAGGAACAATATAATATTATCATAATTTAATTATTATTTCAATAATTATTTTAATTTTTCTATTCTACTTAATATTCTATCTTTACCTAGTAACTTCATTATTTCATATAAATCTGGTGTCATACTCTTAGAAGTTATTGCTACTCTAAGGACAGTAGATACATCTGCAACACTACCTTTATAGTTATCAGGATTTTCTTTATAATCTTTCATATTACTTGCATAGTCTAAGCTATCACATAACTCTTTAATATTATTAAACCATACTTCTTTATCTGATATATCAAAATATTTATCCATGTATAAAGTAAGTATATTATTTATTTCATTCTTATCAGTAATACTACCCCAGTCATAACTAGTAGGATTATATAGCTCATCATACATATAGAATATTTGATTCTTTATTTCACTATAACAAGAATAATCTTTTCTTGGTTTCTTCTGCTCTCTTTCAATATTAAGTACATTCTTAGTATAATCTTCATACTTAGTAATTAATTCATTAAACTCTTTATCATAATCCTTAGTCCAATTATATAGATTATCATATACTTCATCTTTAGTCATTTTACTTATAACTGTCTTAGAAATATTATCTAATTTTTCTAAATCAAAGAAAGCACCAGAAGAACTCATCTTCTTAGGACTATATACAAAATCAATAAACTCTTTATCTGGATTAGCAGTATGCCACTCTTCATAGTTAGAATTAATTATTGTCATTAATGCTTCTATTACAGCTTTAACTGGATAGCCTTTTTCTTTATAATAACTCATAGAGGCTTCCGGATCTTTTCTCTTACTTATCTTTCTGACACTAGTTCCTTCTTTTTTTATAATTAATGGAGTATGTACATATTTAGGAGGTTTAAAACCAAATGTTCTAAATAATTCAATATGTTTAGGAACTGATGATAACCATTCTTCTCCTCTTACAACATGAGTAGTATGCATTAAATAGTCATCTACTAGATGAGCAAAATGGTATGTTGGTAGTCCATCTCCTGACTTCATGATAACAAAATCTTCATCGTTTTCAGGAAGTTCTATTTTACCTTTTACTAAGTCTTCAAAAACAAACTTCTTATTAAAGTCTCCCATACTTTTAAATCTAATTACATAAGGGATTCCTTCTTTTACTTTAGAGATTAGTTCTTCTACACTAACATTTCGGTATTTAGCATAACTTCCATAATAACCAGTTCTAACTTTGCTTCTTTCTTGAACCTCTCTCATTTCATCTAATTCTTCTTTAGTACAAAAACAAGGATATGCTCTTCCTATTTCAATTAAATATTTAATAAAGGCATGATATATTTCTTTTCTTTCACTTTGAACATATGGTCCATAACTTCCTACAATATTTCCTTCAAATTCATACTCATTTGGTATTATATTATAGTGAGTTAAAGTATCCATAATTAACTTAGTAGCCTCTTTTACTTCTCTTTTAGTATCAGTATCTTCATTTCTTAAATAAAATACACCGTTTGAATTCTTAGCCATTACATAATCAATAATAGCTTGATAGAATCCTCCTAGATGCATATATCCTGTTGGACTAGGAGCAAATCTTGTTACTTTTTCTCCTTCTTTTAGATTTCTTTCTGGATACATTTTTGCATAATCTTCAATACTTTTAGTAATATTAGGAAATATAAGATCCGCTAAATCTTTATTTGTCATAGTTATCATTCCTTTCACTACATATATTTTATCACAAAACACTTATAAAATAAAGAAAAAGATTAGATATTATTATCTATCTTTTTATATAACTACTATTTATAAATTTGTTTAGCTCTTTTTTTAATACTTTACTACTTAATAATTCTTCTTTGGTTATACCAACTACTTCAAGGGAATCAAATACTCCACTTCTTGGATAATTAACTAAAAATGTTCTAAATTTTTTCATAAATTCTTTAGGATTATCTTTATATTTATTATATAAATTAATAGCAAGTAATCCTCCAACAAAATATATAACAGAATCTAATATTGATAGTTTATCATTATAATTAGGTAATTTTTCATAGTAATTTAATGCTTCTTTTAATTTTTCTACTTCTTCCATCTTATCTTTATTATCAAGTTTTATATAATAACTATTATTTACTTCATCTATTCCGTTTAAACAAATAGAATAGGTTTTAAAAGCATTTTTAAGTAATTCAAGATAAAATAGATTATATTCATATTTTATTTCTTTTGGATAATAGTTATTTTCATTTAAAAAATTAATAAAAGTATATTCAAAGAAAGAGGAAGATACTTCATAAAAGAATGTTTCTTTATACATATCTAGTAAGTTTACTTCACCATTACCATAAAATATTTCTTTTTCATAGGCATGTCCCATTTCATGAATAGCAGATATTACATAAAATAAGTTTTGATCATTAGCGGTATTTAAGTGAATAATATATTTTTTAAATATTGGTAAGTTATATAATGCACCTTCAAAAGCTAAATCTGATGAAAATTCTAGGTAGTAATTATCTCCAGCTTTCTTTATGAATTTATCAATTATTTGATCATTAAATGAATTAAAATAAGTATATATTAAATTATTCTTATCACTATCTGGTACATAATCTCTACTTTTATAATTTTTATAAAAGGGATAATTTATATCTTTAAAAGTATTTATTACTACTAATGATAATTCTTTTAATATTTCAAGATTATAATTAACATCATCATAGTAATCAAAGAATTTACTTTCCATATATAATTTTTTTATTAAATGACTACTGACAATATTTAAATCTAAACAATCTTCACTACATATTTTATCTAATGCACAAATAGTAGAAAATAATCTTCTTTGTTTTGATTTAGTATTTGCTTTTCCATATAAATATTCTATCTTTTTATATAAATCTTCTATCTCTTTTTCTATTTCTTCATATGTTATTTCTTCCATGTTGCTCACCAATTAAATACTTTATCACATTAATAATTAATTGTAAACTATATTTTTTTTCTTCTATTAATTTTCT
>DFLL01000038.1:16986-17318 GCA_002375205.1 Caryophanales bacterium UBA3620 | reverse complement strand
ATTCTCTAAAAAAAGAAATAGTTATAGATATATATCCTTCCATTTATGAAACAATAATTGAATTAAAAGATTATAATAGATTAATAGATATATCAAATTTAACAGAAGTAAAAATAAATATTCATACCGATACTATCTTTTTATATGAAATAGATTATCCAACAAAATATAAAGGAATAGTCTACTACTACAAAAATAAATACTATTTAAAAATAAATAATATATCTAAAAAAGAATATTTATACCTATCAGAACATTCTAAACTATTATATAAAGATAATGATAAAATAATAGATAACGGATTAAAAATAAAAATATAGTATTTTTTTTTA
>DFLL01000038.1:16500-16871 GCA_002375205.1 Caryophanales bacterium UBA3620 | reverse complement strand
GGAAGACCAAATGTCGGAAAAAGTACTATTTTCAATAAATTAATTGGAAAAAAAGTATCCATAATAGAAGATACTCCTGGAGTAACCAGAGACAGAATCTATGGTACCGTAACATATAATAACTATAAATTCCATTTAATAGATACTGGAGGAATAGATGTATCTAAAGAATACTTTAATGATGAAATAATAGTTCAAGCTAGTATTGCTATTGAAGAAGCCGATATAATATTATTTGTCGTAGATGGATTAGAAGAACTAAATCAAAATGATTATACAATAAGAGATATCTTAATGAAATCAGGTAAAAGAGTAATCGTTGTCGTGAATAAATTAGATAATACTAAAAGAGAAGAAAATATTTATAACTA
>DFLL01000038.1:16295-16442 GCA_002375205.1 Caryophanales bacterium UBA3620 | reverse complement strand
TAGGATTTGAAGAAGTACTAGGAGTAAGTGGAGAACACTCAATTGGCTTAACCGATTTGCTTGATATTATTACAAAAGATTTCCCAGAAGTACCAGAAGTAGAAGAAAATGATGATCGAATTAAATTCTGTTTAATAGGAAGACCAA
>DFLL01000038.1:14456-16183 GCA_002375205.1 Caryophanales bacterium UBA3620 | reverse complement strand
GATATAGCTGGTACAACAAGAGATGCTATTGATACTGAGTTTACATATAACAAAAAGAAATATGTTGCCATAGATACCGCAGGTATCCGTAAGAGTGGAAAAATATTTGAAAAGATAGAAAAATACTCTGTACTAAGATCAATGAAAGCAATTGAAAGAAGTGATGTATGCCTACTTATAATAAATGCTGAAGAAGGAATAATTGAACATGATAAGCATATTGCAAGTTATGCCATCGAAGAAGGAAAACCCGTCGTAATAGTAGTAAATAAATGGGATACAGTAAATGATAAAAATGATATAAGTAGTTTTACTAAACTAGTAAGAAATGAATTTAAATTCTTATCATATGCCCCAGTAGTATATGTATCTGCTCTTACTAAAAAAAGAATCTTTACTATAATGCCAGAAATAGATAAAGTATATGATAATTCTCATAAAGAGATAAAGACAAGTACCTTAAATGATGTTATAAGAGATGCTGTTATGTTAAAAGCACCTCCATCATATAAAGGAAAAAGATTAAAAATATCTTTTGTACAACAAACAGGAATAACCCCTCCTAAATTTACTCTATTTGTAAATAATGATAAACTAATACATTTTTCCTATGAAAGATACTTAGAAAACAAATTAAGAGAGAACTTTGATTTAGAAGGAACTCCTATTATTTTAGAATATAAAAATAAACATTAAATGTAATCGATTAGGTTACATTTTTTTATTAACCGCTTCGCTGCTCGGATTAACAAGTTAATCCTCCTCAACCAATTATTAAGAATATCCAATATCAACATTTAACTCTAAATAATTAATTAACCTAATTAAATATTCAACATATATTATTCTAGGAGGATTAAATATGAATTTTTCAGATAATTTTTTTAAAAAAATAGAAAAGAAAACAAATGTAAATAAAGAAACAATTCTTTCTCTTGCAAATAAATTACAACAAGGAAATATGAAAGATGAAGAAACAATTAAAGAAGTCATAAATGACTTATCAAAAATGACAGGAAGAGAGGTATCAGAAGAAAAGCAACAAAAAATAATCGATGCCATAGTAAATGATAAAGTACCAAATAACATTGATAAAATGTTAGATAAATGAGAAATATAACTATTGGAATAATAGCTCGAGATGAAGTATTAAATAATAACAATGTACAAATAATAACTAAAAATAATATAAAGTATTTAAATAATAAATGTAATTATATAGGAATATTAAATTATGATAATACTCCTATTGACACAAAAATAATAGATATATGTGATGGAATAATATTCCAAGGAGGAAGTGATATATATCCATATCATTTTCAAATACTCGAATACTGTCTAAATAATAATATACCAGTACTAGGAATATGTATGGGTCATCAAATAATAGGATTATATTCCATAGGTAGTACTTCTGATACAGATTTAATAAAAGTTGAAGGACATAATAATAAAGAAAAGAAACATCTTATAAAAACAGTAAAAGATTCCTTCATAAACAAATCTCTAGGAGATACACCTATTGTTAATACAAGGCATAAAGAAGCCCTAAAAGAAGTAAAAGGCCCTTTCAAAGTAACAGCAGTATCCGAAGATAATATTATTGAAGGAATCGAATATATAGATAATAATCACTTTGTAGTAGGAGTCCAATTTCATCCTGAAGATTTAGATAATACCGAAAACTTATATAATTTATTTATTAAAGAAGTATTAAAAAGAAA
>DFLL01000038.1:0-14371 GCA_002375205.1 Caryophanales bacterium UBA3620 | reverse complement strand
ATTTAGTGATAAAAAGAAAAGAGGTATGTTAATGGAAAAAAATGAAGTTATAAAAAATATTGGAAAAAGATCTGGAGGAGATATATATCTAGGAGTAGTCGGAGCAGTACGTACAGGTAAATCAACATTTATTCGAAAGTTTATGGAAAACTTAATAATACCAAATATTGAAGATGAATATGAAAGAAAAAGATGTCTAGATGAACTACCCCAAGCTGCCGCGGGTAAAACCATAATGACAACTGAACCAAAATTTGTTCCTGCTACTGCTACTAAAATAATGGTCGAAGACTTTCCCGTAAATATAAGAATGATAGATTGTGTTGGCTATGTAATTCCAGGAGCTAAAGGATACGAAGATGAAAACGGACCAAGACTCGTTATGACACCATGGTATCAAGAACCAATACCCTTTGTTGAAGCAGCTGAAATAGGAACAGAAAAAGTAATTAAAGATCATTCTACGATAGGTATTGTCGTAACCACAGATGGATCAATAAGTGATATACCAAGAAATGAATATGTTGAAGCAGAAAAAACAGTTATTGATGAATTAACAGCAATAGGAAAACCATTTATTGTACTATTAAATAGTACTCACCCAATGCTCCCAGATACAGAACGTCTCGCCGAAAAATTAAAAGAAGATTACAAAGTACCAGTACAACCAATCAATATCGAAACAATGTCTGAAAGAGATATGCTAAATATTCTAAAAGAAGCCTTATATGAATTTCCTATTGAACAAATAAAAGTAAATATGCCCGAATGGATAGCCATTCTAAATCCTAATAACTATTTAAAAAAAGAATATATAACCAAAATAAAAGAAGCTGTAACCGAAGTAAATAAATTAAAAGATATCGATAAAATAAATAATAATTTTACATCATCAGAATATATTGCAAAATCATATATATCTGAAGTAGATCCATCCACTGGTGAAGTAACTATCAATCTAGAAGCACCACCTTCTCTATATAGTGAAGTATTAAAAGACACCATTGGAGTATCTATAAATACCAAAGCAGATCTCCTATCACTATTTCAAGAACTAAATATTGCCAAGAAAGAATATGATCAAATAAAATCAGCATTAAAAATGGTCAAACAAACAGGTTATGGAATAGCAACACCTTCACTTGAAGATATGAAACTAGATAAACCAGAAATAATCAAACAAGGTCCTAGATATGGTGTAAAACTTAAGGCTAAAGCCCCCTCTATCCACATGATAAGAGTAGACGTTGAAAGTACATTTGAACCAATAATAGGAAGCGAACTACAAAGTAAAGAACTTATCGATTATTTAACTAAAAATGATAATGATACAGATATATGGAAAAGTGAAATATTTGGAAGAAGCCTAGATGTCATTGTTCAAGAAGGAATACAAGCCAAACTATCAATGATGCCAGATAATATAAGATATAAATTATGTCAAACACTATCTAAAATAATAAATAAAGGCTCATCAAATATGATAGCCATAGTATTATAAAAAAAGGCCTAAGCCTTTTTTTCTTCAACCTTAATAGCAATTTTATTTTTCTTAAGTTTCTCATTTACTGTTTTACTAAATATAATATATAACATTGAACATAAAGGAGTAGCAATAAGCATACCTAAAATACCATATATTCTAGCTCCTACTGTTACAGATAAAAGAACCCACATCCCAGGAAGTCCAATAGATTTACCAACTACCTTTGGATAAATAAAACTATTATCAATCTGTTGTAAAACAATAATAAAAATAACAAATATAATCGCTTTAACAGGACTAACCATAAGTATTAAGAAACCTCCTAAGATAGTACCAATAACTGAACCAAATACCGGTATTAAAGCACAAAATCCAATAAGAACAGATACCGTTGAGGCGTAAGGAAGTCCAAATATAACCATTCCAATAAAGCATAGCGTTCCAATTATCAATGCTTCTGTACATTGCCCCGTAACAAAACTAGAAAAACTCTTATTAGCTAAATTAGTCACTTCATGTATCTTATCAATAACCTTTGGTTTCAAATAAGCATTCATAACCTTATCAAATTGCCTTACTAGAGTTTCCTTTTGGGCAATAATATAAATAGCAAATACAATAGCAATAACAGCACTACTAACAATACCAAATATTGATGAAGCAAACTCCGTCGTCATCGAAATAACATCTTTAGAGTTACCCTTAATATAATCCGTAATAATTTTGCCAAAATTATCAAAGTATTCACTTACAGTGTTAATACTAGACTCTTCCATATCAAATCTATTCATCATCCTAACAACATCTTCCTTATACTCAGGAAGTGTATCCGTAAATAAAGATACTGAATTCTTAAGTTGGGGTATCAAAAGATTCATAACAAAGTAAATAATACAAATAACTAAAACTAAACTAATAACAATACTAATAGGCCTTTTAAGTTTCTTCCACGTTTTAGTATCTTTAACTTTCCCAAACACTTTTCTTTCAACAAAGTTAACAAGAACATTGAGAATAAAAGCAAGAATAGTACCAATAATAAATGGTGAAAAAATATTAATAATATAAGATAACACTTCTACAATCTTACTAAAATTAACTAGACCAAATATAATAAGAGCAACATAAGTAATAATAAGTAAAATATCTTTTTTAGATTTAAATTTCAAAATATAACACCTCTCTTTTTCTAGCCTAATTATATCACATTCAAAGTAAACATACAACAATATTATTTCCTACTTGACAAAAGTTATACACACAGTTAATTTATCGCAAATATTTAGACAATTTACTTAAAAATACTTGATTTTTTATAGGGATTATAGTATATTTAAGATGTAAGCATAACATAGTGCTTAAAAGAAAACGGAGGTAAAAAAAATGACAAAAGCTGAATTAGTAGAATTTATAGCTGAAAAAGCTGATTTAACTAAAGCTGATGCTACAAGAGCATTAGACGCTATGATGGAAGGAGTTACTAAAGGTCTTAAAAAAGAAGGCAAAGTTACATTAGTAGGATTTGGAACTTTCACTGCTAAAAAAAGAGCTGCTAGAGAAGGAAGAAACCCTCAAACTGGTGAAGCTGTTAAAATTGCTGCTAGAGTTGTTCCTGGATTCAAAGCTGGAAGCAAATTAAAAGACGCTTTAAACTAATTTAGAATTGTTAAAAGACTTCATTAGAAGTCTTTTTTATTATATTAAAAGAAAGATTATTATTTAATCTCTCTACTCATAGTCTCAACTTTACCTAATATCATATCCTCAGAAAACACATTCATAGCAATAGTCTGATACTTAGGATTCATTGCTTGGAGAATAACAGCTTTACCACTCTTGTATAATCTTCTAACGGATAAAATATTCCCCTTAACAGCAATAACAATATCATCACCATTATTATACTTATCTTTCTTTCTAAAAAATACCCTATCCCCTTTTAAATACACTGGAGACATTGAATCATCCAATAATCTAATCGATAATTCATTAACCTTACTTACTGGTTCATATGAAGCATTACGATAAGTATTAATAATCTTTTCTCCTCTCGAAGTAATATTATTATTACCTTTCATCGTATTAACATAACTCTTAATCATTTTCTTTTCAAATAATTCTTGTTCTTCCTTAGTCATAGGAATCTCTTTAAAAATATCACTACTAATATTAAAAACACCAGCAATATCAAAAAATATCTCATAAGGAATATTAAGAGTACCAGTCTCATACTTATGTAGAGTCTGCCTATTTTTTTTATACCCAATTGCTCTCGATAAATCCTCTAATGAATAATTAAATTTTTCTCTATAATCTTTAAGTATATTACATACAAAAGGTTTTAAATCATCACTAACTAATTCTTGTTTTCTTGTTCTCATAACTACTACCGCCTTCTAATCTAAATATTTAACTAAAATATATACTGGAATAAGTCCAATAATACTAACAATTACTTCAAAAACATATCTAATAGATATCATACCAAATAATTCAACACCACTAAAACTACCCGTATAAGCTATTAAAATACATATTAAACTCTCAATAAAAGAAATAACAAAAGAAGTAACAACATTACTAATAATTAACATATTCTTACTCTTTCTAAGAGAATAATAAATACCACTACCAATCCATATCATAATCATAATAGATATAAACGTACCAATAAAACATCTAACATTATTAAGATTATAACCAAATAAAAGATCAAAAACATTATTACTAGGTATAATCAAACTAACAAGTCCAATCAATATAAAAGAAATAATATATGAAGCACCATAAGTATATAATATTCTCTTAACCTCATCAATACCATATCTTTGAATAATAACATTACTACATATAAATATACCCATAATAATAGGAATACCAATACTTACTTGAAAGGATAAAATATCAACAGTACCAACTATAATACTCCCAATCGCAGACATAAAACCAATATATACATATAACCCATCTTTCTTACCATATTTATAAGAAAATATCATAAGAAGAAAAACTATTAATACCTCTAACAATATATATATATAATTCATGAATTCACCTTCTTTACCTTAATTATCTTATTAACTAAGAAATACATACCAATCATTATAATAGTCATAATAAAATAATTATCAATAGCAATAAAATGTGAATTTCTAAACCCATTATTAATAGCACTACTAAAATAAATACCCACAAATACATTAATAAATGTAATACCAATTATTGAAATAATAACATTAATTTTTTTATTAACTTCTATCTTTTTTAATCCCTTAAATGAATAATTAGCAAATAATAATGTACCTAATAATCCTATTGGATAAAAAATCAAAATAGCATAATTATCAAATAATAAATCTTTAAATAAAACAATATTTTCATCATAAATCGAAGGAATCATCATAGCACATAATAACATTATAACAATAGAGCTAATAGTACTAATCATTATTGTAATAATAAATTTCTTACTCTCACTATCATTATACTTATTAACAAAATAATATAAAAGTCCAATAATACCACCACTAAATATAATCCCCATATTAATATTAAGTCCCAATATTTTTACCATTTTAAAAGACATTACAAAAGATATAATACTATATATTACACTAAGTAAATAAAACTCATGTTTACCAAAATATCTATGAACAATATATATAAGTCCAACACATATAACTAAAAGTAAAAGAAATATCACTCCATTCATTCAATAACCACCTTCTTATTCATATTAATTATATAATATTTCTTTTTAAGATACAACCACTTCTAATTAATTTTATATTAAAAGTATTAAAAAAAGAACTATTTCTAGTTCATTTTAATTATCTTTTAGGTTTAGGTCTATGGTCTTCAATAGGCTCTCCCGTAGCATAAGATACCCCCCTAACATATCCAGTATCAGGATCAACATACGAAGTATCTTTCATTGAAACATATGATGCATCTTCAAAATTAATTAAATCATCAATTGTAACCCCCATAACACTAGCTTCTTCTTGCAAAAATTTCATTTCTTCCTCTAAATCATTTAGAGCATCAACACCAGCAGCAATCAGCTTTTCTATATCATTTGATAAAAAATATTTCTTTTCTTCCTCTAAATCATTTAGAACATAAACACCAGCAGCAATCAGCTTCTCTATATCATTTGATAAAAAATATTTCATCCCTTTCCTAGGCTTAAAAGTATCATTTTCACAATACTTTCTCATAAATCCATCAATGAAATCTAAGTATACACCATTGCCAACATAAACTACTAAGTTATCTATTAGAGAAAACGCATCATTTTCATATGAATAATTAAAATCTTTATCTCCTCTTTTAAAAATAATTACACCAATGTCAGGTATTTCTTTTTCTTCTTCAATCATATGCCCTACTTTATCAATCACTTTTCCTAAATATTCAGGATATATTTTTTCAAAAAAAGTTTGTAATAGCTTAACTGTTTTAACCTCAGCAGATAGACTACGAAATGCATTGTTGACATCTTGCATCTCCACAGCAGTTCTTAATTGTTGATCTTTCTTTTGTTCTTCTGCCCTTTTCCTTTCTAGTAATCTTTCTTTCGCAGCCAATAACTCGGGTAACCTTTTCTTTAAATCAATATAAGCTTGTTTTTCCATAAACATTCTCCTCTCCTATAACGATAGTTCCTACAACTACTCCTCTACTTAATATATACCACACTTAATATAATTTGTAAATAAATAATTATTTATTTTACACAATACTTGACAAAAGCATAATAAAAAGAACTAGTTTTCTTCATCTAGTTCATCTTCATCAACAATAGTTAAATCATCATAGTCATCATTTAAGTCATCTACTTCATCAGATAAATCATCTTCATAACTATCATCTTCATAGTTATCTTCATCTATTTCTTCATTATCTGCTTGTTCTTCAATAACCATATCCGAATCATCATAAATATCATCCATATCTATTTTAACACTATGATTTTCTTTTAAATCCCAATTACCATCATTTAATAATATAAATTCTTTAGAAGTAGTAAGTGACTCAAAAAAGTCTGCTATTCTTTCTTGATATTCATTCTCACTAAGTTCTAATAACTTACATACCTCTCTAAATAAATCAGCAGTATTCATTCTTATTTTATTTTCTCTCAAATACATTTCTGCTATTTTAGTATAAGAAAGTTGTTCTAAATTTTCTTTACTCATTTTACTAAGCATAACTTTTCCTCCTAAATTTCCTCTCTAAGTATTATTCCAAGCATATTCGAAACATTATCCATAACTATTCGAACAGCGGTAATTAAATTTTTATCTATATCCTTATTACTATCGTAATTATTAAATAAACTAGCTATTTCATATAAATAAAAAATCATTATACTAGGTTCTCTTTTCTTAATTACATAAATAATAACCTTTTCAAAATAAACTAATCTATTCAAAATAGTATATGCACTTTCACTATCTATAGTACTATCTATTTCGTAAGACTTATTTCTAAGTATTGTACATATTTTAGTATAAGCTTTTTCTATATAGTAGATAGAATTATCTATATTATTTTCTTTTAATAAATCTAAATTAATATTTAATACATTACTATACTCTTCACTAATAAAAGAATATCTAATCCTATTAACATCAATTATATCAACCAATTCTTTTATATCATTAAATTGATACTCTTCATTATTCTTTAATACATTATAATTGCTAATACCTATTATCTCATATTTACTAGAGTCAAGTCCAGCAATTTCAATACAAGATTTAATAACCTTAATATAATCACTATTATTACTAGAAATAATATCTATTACTCTATCATAGCCATTATTTAATCTATCTAAAACATAAGATATATATAGAAAAAACGAAGTATATGTACCATCACTATTTACTAAAATTCTATCTTTTTTATCATATAAATCCGTTGTTTTAAGCCATAAAGAATCATTATCAATATAACATTTACCACTTCTTTGTAACTTACTAAGTACTTCATCAGCGGTACCATCAGAAGATATTATCTCTTCATTAGTATAATTATCTAAACTAATTCTTATACTATCTAATTCTTTTTTATATTCTTCCATATAAATATTATTATAGTAATATTCTCTAGTAACATCAAATCCAATAAAAGATAACATATTAGAGAGAGAATCTTCATAAATAATATTTCTAATATCAAGATTATCATTACTAGATATACAACTTATACTAATTCTTTTATTATTACCATAATTACATCTACCATAGTTTTTACCCTCTTTAATTATTCTATCGATAATATTCAATGAACTATCATTTATAATGCTTCTATTTTCCTCGTTTATACTCATAAAAACTCACTCATTTCTAATTTAAATTCATATAAACAAGAAGTATCACAAATCATGTACTTAACATAAAATCCATTATCAATAATAATCTCTTTAATATCAATATCCATTTCAATAGTATAATTATTATCCTTAAGAATATAAGTACTACTTGCTTTCTTTTTATTAAATATAAAAGAATTAATATAATCTTTTCCTTCTCTTATCATAATAATTTCACTATCTAATAACTTAATATTATATTTAATATCATCTTTAATAAAAGATAATTTATTTTTATTATAAATACCTTTCTCACCAAATATTAAATTATTATTTTCCGTAATATTTTTTAAATAACCTTTAATTTTTACTCTAATAATATCACTTCCAAACATTCAAGAGAAATCATATCATAACTTAATAAAAAATACAACATATTTTACTTATTTTTTTACATAATAATTAATGCTATAAAAAAAAAGAGGGATTACAATGAAAAAAAGAAAGAAAAGAAAGATAATATTACTAATATTCTTACCAATATTTTTATTTATATTAGGAAATACTCTAGTATATTTATACTGCTTATTAACACCAAAAATAGAAATAAATAAAACCCAAAACTATTTTTTGTATGATAATAATGGAGAGCCAATATTTAATAATAATGATAACTGGGTAAGTTTAGATAATATTAGTAACAATCTAATAAATGCCACGATAGCAACAGAAGACAAATATTTTTATAAACATATCGGTTTTGATTATCTTCGCATCGGAAAAGCACTAATAACCAACTTAATAAAAGGAAATAAAAGTGAAGGAGCATCCACGATTACTCAGCAGTATGCTCGTAATCTCTTTTTAAATTTTGATAAAACGTGGAAAAGAAAACTAGATGAAGCCCTTCTTGCCTGTGAACTAGAAGTCCATTATACCAAAGATGAAATTCTCGAAGGATACTTAAATACTATTAACTACGGAGGAATATATGGTATAGAAGAAGCATCAAAATATTACTTTGGAAAATCCTCCAAAGACTTAACTCTAGCGGAAGCTTCTCTTCTTGCGGGCATTCCTAAATCCCCAAGTAATTATTCACCAATAAAAAATTATAGTCTTTCAAAGGAAAGGCAAAAAACAGTTTTATCAATGATGAAAAAAAATAAAAAAATAACAAATATAGAATACAATAAAGCCATAAATGAAGAACTTACAATCATTGGTAAAAAAGAAACAACTAAATTTGCTAATATAAACTATTTTAAAGATGCCGTCATTGAAGAATTAAATAATCTTCCTCAAATACCATCTTCTCTTTTAGAAACAGGAAGTTTAAAAATATATACCTCTCTTGATGCATCAGCACAAGAAAGTTTAGAAAAAGCACTATATAACCATGTAAATGAAGATACAGAAATACAAAGTGCCGCTATTATGATGGATCCTAATACCGGTAGAATTCTTGCTCTAATAGGAGGAAACGACTATAATAAAAGTCAGTTTAATCGAGCTATAAAAGCTCAAAGACAAGTAGGTTCCACCATGAAACCAATACTTTATTATACTGCATTAGAAAGTGGTTTTACTCCATCATCTTCTTTCACCAGTGAAAAAACGACGTTTACTTTTTCTGAAGGCGAAACCTACACTCCTAAAAATCATAATGATACTTATGCAAATGGTCCTCTATCAATGGAAGCAGCTATATCCTATTCCGATAATATTTTTGCTGTAAAAACGCATCTCTTTCTTGGAGAAAATATGCTTGTAAATACTGCCAAGAGACTAGGAATAACAAGCAAATTGTCTCCTATACCTTCACTTCCACTAGGAACAGAAGAAATATCCCTTTTAGAGATGACATCAGCCTATTCAACATTTGCTTCTCTAGGAGGAAAAACCATACCCCACTTTATTATCAAAGTAGAAGATTCAAAAGGAAATATCCTATATCAAGCCCACGAAGAAAAAGAAGAAGTCCTAAATCCTAGTTTAACATATATCTTAAATCAAATGTTAACAAGTACCTATAATCAAAACTTTATTGATTATAACTATCCAACTTTAATGAGCCTATATCCTAAAATAAGTCATAGATATGCAATAAAATCTGGAACAACTGATACAGATTTATGGATAATCGGCTTCACAGAAAATGCCGTACTTGGAGTATGGACCGGATATGATGAAAATAAAAAAATAGACTCAAAAGATTATGTTTATCACAAAAACATATGGATAGATACCATGGAGGGCTACTATAAAACTCATAAAACATCCTGGTATGAAATACCAAATAATGTTGTAGGAGTTATCGTAAACCCCATAAACGGTACTATTGCAAGTGACACAGACACAAAAAAAGAGATGTTTTTCTACCTAAAAGGCACTGAACCATCTCTCGATATGTCTTCTAAAGATTTAGAAGCCGTTTTCAAAGAAGAAAATATGTCTTCTGCCTTAGAATAAAAACTTATCACATGATAAGTCTTTTTTAATACATATCTCTATTAAGTAAAAACATAATTATTGTAATAATAAGTAATATAGCACCAATAATCATATAAAAACTAGCACTATGCTTATCATTATCCCAGTCTCTACCTTCTCGATATATCTTATTACAATCATCATTACTTCGATAGCAGCTTTCATACTTTTCACAAGCATCCATGTCTCCACCTACATAAGTCTTAAGTTTCTTGCAATTATATCTTACTCCACTACAAGCACCATCTACTTTTTTCTTCGTATCTAAATTTTTACAACTACTACAAGTAGCCATATCAATCACCTACTTACTCATAATAAAGATAAATCTATCTCTATCACTATAATCTTTTTCAACACTAATACTAATATTATCTAAATACTTATTAGCTATTTCTACTATATCATTAGCTTCCATATATCCAATTTCAAAAGCAATAATAAAGTTATCATTTAAATACTTCTTACTTTCTCTAAGTATCTTATCGTAAAAATATAATCCATCCATATCAGCATACAAAGCAATATGAGGTTCATTGCTTTTAACAATATCCATTATCTCTTCATCGTTAGAAATATACGGTGGATTACTAATAATAACATCATATTTCTTACTAACATTATCAAATACATCACTAATAAACATATTAACATTAGTACCATTTAATTTATTATTCTCTTTAGCTACTTTTAATGCCTCACTAGATATATCAATAGCATCTACATTACAACTAACCTCTTTATCTAAAGTAATAGCAATAGCCCCACTACCAGTACCAATATCAAGTATATCTATTTTATTATCATACTTATTCTTAATATACTTAATCGTTTTTTCTACTAATAACTCTGTCTCAAATCTAGGTATTAATACATCTTTATTAACAATAATCTTATTACCATAAAAATCTACATTACCAATAATATATTGAACAGGTTCTCCATTTATTAATCTATCAGTATATTCATCTAATTTATCAAGTAAATCATTATTTTTTAAATATTTATATAAATAATCATATGAATTACTATCTATTTTCTTATCTTCTAAAATACTTTTAATATCCGAATTATACATTACCCTCTCCAGCAAGTTTCATTCTCATATCTTCATTAATAAGAGCATTTAGTAAATCATCCATATCTCCATCCATAACTCTATCTAAATTCATTGAAGTATATCCAATTCTATGATCGGTAATTCTATTCTGAGGATAGTTATAAGTTCTAATCTTTTCACTTCTATCTCCAGTACCTATCTTAACTTTTCTCTCAGCTGCTTCCTTTTCTTCTTGTTCTCTAAGTTTCATATCATATAATCTTGTTTTTAATATTTTAAAAGCAAGTTCTTTATTCTTAATTTGGCTTCTCTCCGTCTGAGAATAAACAATAATACCCGTAGGAATATGTGTAAGTCTAACAGCACTATCCGTTGTATTAACACCTTGTCCACCAGAGCCACTACTTCTCGTAATATCTATTCTAACTTCTGATTCATCAAGTTCAAAATCAAATTCTTCAGCTTCTGGCATAACAAGTACAGTAGCAGTACTAGTATGTACTCTACCCTGACTTTCTGTCGCAGGAACCCTTTGTACTCTATGTGCACCACTTTCATACTTTAATTTAGAATATACACTTTCTCCTTTAACCATAAATTCAATTTGTGAATATCCTCCCGCAGTACCTTCTACAGCATTAAGTACTTCAATTTTCCATCCTACCTGATTAGCATATCTCGAATACATATCGAATAAATCACCCGCAAAGATATTACCTTCATCTCCTCCAGCAGCTCCTCTTATCTCAACAATAACATTCTTATCATCATTAGGATCATGTGGTATTAATAATATTTCAAGTTCACTTTCTAACTCACTCTTTTTACTTTCACAATCATTAATCTCTTCTTTAGCAAACTCAGCCATATCTCTATCATGTAATAGTTCTTTAGCTTCTTCTAAATCAGCTAATACTTGTTTATATTTCTTATAAACATCAACAGTCTTTTCAAGAGATGTTCTCTCTTTAGATAACATTGTCATTTTCTTAATATCACTAATAACTTCTGGACTACTAAGTTCTTTTTCTATTTCATTATATCTTTCTTCTATAGCATTTAATCTATCTATCATAATAATCGTCCTTTCTCATAAGTATTTTACCAAATTTATATCAAAAAGTAAATTATCTTTATCACTTTTATATTCTTTATCATTAAAAGAAGATATTTTTTCATCAATATCTTCTTTTAAAGTTTTAATACTTAAATTTATTTTAGTATCTAAGTTTCTATATAAATTTAGATTAAAAATAATACTATCTTTATTTTATTCGTTTTAAAGCATAAACATTATTTGAACACTTATATTCAAAACTCCTTATAGTAGTCCTTTTACAAAAAGAAATATAGTTTTTTCTATATTTCTTTATTTGAATATTACCTTTTATTTTTTTCTGGCTCTTATTAATGGTTTGTCATCCATATTCTTATCTTCCAACTCATATGATTGGACTTCATCATTTGGTTTTAACACTACTTGAGTACATTTTGTTTCATCTTTATCTTCATTATTATTAGACTGACTTTGGATAGATTCAACTATATTTTGCCCTTCTTGGAACTCATTTGAATTTTTATCAAGAGATTTTACATAATTTTCAGCAGTTCCATAATTATCATTTAAATATTTGCCAAGATTATACATCTTTTCCTTAGCTCTTTTTTCCTGTTCCTCAAAAGGTAGCATAGAGTCTGGGCCATCAACCTTCAGTAAAGTAAAACCTTTCTTTTTATTGTAATCAATATAATATATGTTTTTTACATTATCATCAGTTGTTGTTACTTTAATAGCATTAGCAAGTTTTTTCTTTGTCTTTAATGGAATTATAAAAGCATTTAAAGCAGTAGGATTCTTAGCATATTCATTTTTTTCATATACAGACATTTCTTCTAGTACTCCCATTGCATTTAATTGATCTAATAACATTGGTCTAATATTATTATAAGTTATTATATTTTTGCAAACATCCATAATGTTATATAATGGTATTAAAAATGATAATAAATATGATTTATTTGCATCAGGCATCAATCTATCCTGAAATTCTGACATTTTTTTCAAATCAACTTTGTATCCAACATCAGCAATATCCTTAAACATTCTAAGTTCATTTACTATTTCAGCCCCAAAACTACCAATTATTGTTGCTATCCAAAAAGTTAAATAATTCATATTCATAAATATTTTCTCCTCCCTGAAACGAGAAATATGATAACACAAATGTTTGTTCTTGTCAAATCTAACATTTTTCAAATCAGAATAAATGCATGAGATTAAGTTATAAAAAATTATATTAAACATAAATTCTAAAAATAATATTAATATTTTTATGTTCAAAACAATTACTATTTTTTTAATCTAAAATTTATCAATATTATATATTTATTTACCATAATGCCTTAATTTATATAAAAAAAATCATGCGTTTATCCTATTTTCTAAATAGTACTAGACTTCCATATTTAAATATGATAAAATAAAGGCAATTGGAGGTTTTAATATGATATATTTTGAAAAAGGAAGAAATGAAACTATTAAATATGAAGTAACTTATAATGTAGAAGAAATAAAAACACTAATAGACGAAATAATAGATAATTGTGGTGCAAAAAAACATATAACCAAAGACTCAACTTTAAGTTCTGAAGAACTTATTAGTAATGCAAAAAGAGAAAACATAAAAATAGTTAATTTAAAAAGAACAAGAACAAACAAAACAACATCTTACTGTGACACAAGTGAAGATAAAGAAATATATGAGTATAATTATACCAGTATAAAATATCCCACTCTAGCAGTTCTATTAAACAGACTATTAGATGGAGATCAAAATGCTATTAATGAGATAATGAATTATGAAATAGAATACCCAGAAAATTACGATAATATAATTGATTGGTTTAAGAAAAATACACATGATCAATCTATATTTTTCTCATTACAAGAAGAAAAAGAGTTAAATAAAAATAATATTTCAACAGAAGGTTACTATAACAAAGTAATGAA
>DFLL01000005.1 GCA_002375205.1 Caryophanales bacterium UBA3620 | reverse complement strand
TTTTATCTTTATCTAAATCTAAATCCTTTAATAGTTTATAAGCTTTCTTAGTATTAAAATCTTCATAAAACTCTTCAAAGTATTTTATTACACTTTCTACTTTCATATCTTTATCTAGATATGTTCTTTCTGGTAAATATGATATATGAGATTTAGAGAATACTCCTATTGGTTTACCTTTAAATAGTATTTCTCCTTCATCAATTGTTAATAAATCATTTATTAGTTTTATTAAAGTTGATTTGCCTACTCCATTCTTACCAAGTAATCCATATATTTTACCTTTTTCGATCTTTAAGTTAATATTATCTAATACTACTTTCTTATCAAATTTCTTAGTAACATTTTTACACTCTAATAACATTATTTTCCTCCTATTGTCTGCAAGTAGAAAAGAGATTCTTCTTTGGTAAAGCCAATACTATTCATACTAGTTATATACTTATTTACGATTTCTTTAGCAAGTTTATCTTTGGTCTTTGCAATTAATTCTTTATCATTTGTTACATACTTACCATTAGTTCTTTCCGTATATATTAGTCCTTTTTCTTCTAACTCAATTAAGGCTTTTTGCATTGTATTAGGATTTACCTTAGCAGTAAGAGCAAGTTCTCTTACTGATGGAAGCTTGCTTCCTATAGGGTACTGTTCTTTTACAATAGCAAGCATTAATGTCTCTACTAATTGTATATATATTGGGCTTTCGTTATTAAAATTAAACTCCATACCTTTTTCCTTCCTATTATTGTATTACTTGCATAATACAATAATACATTATATAGTGCATTATGTCAATATATTTTAATCAAATAATCGATGTTGCATATTCTCTGGTTCTTCTAGATACATTTTATATAATTTATATATATCTGTATCTTTATAATCAACTTTTCTAAAATTATTATTTAAATCTAAGATCTTGCCATCACGATAACTAATTAGTATAGGTGAATGAGTCGCAATTATAAACTGACTTCCTTCTTTGACTAGTTTATCAATTAGACACAAAAGTGATAGCTGTCTTTGAGGAGAAAGAGCTGCTTCTGGTTCATCTAAAATATATAAGCCATGATCAGTAAATCTATTCTGGACTAATTTTATAAATGATTCTCCATGAGAACATTCGTGAAGATTACCTCCATATGAACCATATAATGTATCAAAGCCATCTTCTTCAACTAATCTTTCTACCTCAGTAGAAAAATTATAAAAACTTTCTGCTCGTAAAAAGAATTTTGTTTTTGGTTTATTAGGCTTAATTATTTTAAAGTAGTCTGATAGATTTGATGTTGTATTATTAGTACTGTACATGAAGTTTTGCGTACCACCTTCTGCGGGTAATCCAAGTGATAAAGCAATAGCTTCAATAAAGGTTGATTTACCTATTCCATTTTCTCCCACAAAAAAAGTTACTGGTGAAGTAAAATTTAATTCTGTAAAGTTTTTTACTATTTCTATATTAAAAGGATACTTATTGAAATTTTCTATTTTATTTCTTTCTAAAGATATCTTTTTAATCATTAGGTTACTATCTAAACTCATAATTCCTCCTTATACATAAAACACTCTTTGTCATGGGAATTAATTATTCCTATAGCTTGAAGATAAGAATATATAATTGTACTTCCAACAAAAGTCATACCTTTTTTCTTTAAATCTTTTGATATAGTATCAGAAAATTCATTAGTAGTTTTTCCTACTTCATATAGTATTTTATCATTAGTAAAAGTATTTAAGTAATTAGCAAAACTACCATAAACACTAACAATACTTTTAAATATCTTAGCATTATTAATACTTGCTTTTATCTTTAGTTTATTTCTAATGATATCTTTATTATTTAATAATTCATTTATCTTATCTTCATTATAATTAATTATTTTATCAATATCAAAGTTATCATAAGCAAGTTTAAAACTATCTCTTTTATTTAGAACACACTCCCAGGATAATCCTGCTTGAAAGGATTCTAGTAAGAGCATTTCGAATAGATAATTATCTTCTAGATTTAATACTCCCCACTCTTTATCATGATACTCAATATATTTTTCATTATTTAAATTACACCATTTACATCTATGCATATTTTTCTCCTTCTTTTATTATATCAAAAAAGAGGTAAAATACCTCTAGATAAGACTTTTTTTCTTAATATATGCTCCATCTTTTAAACAATTATATGCTTTAATATTTTTATTATCTAAGAAATCACCATCCAAATTAATTATATCACATAAATTCCTAATTTGTCCACCAAGCTGGTTCTACTAGCCTAAGATAAGTAAAGGGTTTGCGAAGACTTTGTAGCCTACTTGTAGCCTACGGCCCAAAAAAAATGCATATTTTCTATATTTAGGTATTGAAAAAAGCCCGTAAATACGGACTTTCCAAAAAGCTTTTCTATCTCTTACTAAATTGTGGAGCTCTTCTTGCACCTTTAAGACCATATTTCTTTCTTTCTTTAACTCTTGGATCTCTAGTTACAAATCCATTAGCTTTAAGAATTCTTCTATATGAATCTTCATTAGCAGCATTATCTTTATCATATTCTAATAATGCTCTTGTAATACCAAGTCTAATTGCTCCTGTCTGACCTGAAAATCCACCACCACTAACATTAGCAACAATATCAAAAGCATTTTCATTTTTAGTTACTACTAATGGTTGTTTTAGGTCCATTACTAATACATCAAATGGCATGTATTCATTTACATCTGTACCATTTACTGTTATTTTACCAGTTCCTGGAGTTAATGTAACTCTAGCTACAGCACCTTTTCTTCTTCCTGTGCCATAAAAACTTCTTTTTTCTTTAGCCATTATTTATTTCCTCCTAGTTCTAGTTTTTTAGGTTGTTGAGCAGTATGTGGATGATTTTCACCTGCATATACAAATAATTTCTTATACATACTTCTTCCTAATCTATTATGTGGAAGCATGCCTTCTACAGCTCTTTCCATCATTTCTACTGGATATTTTTCTTTCATTTCTTTAGCAGTTCTTTCTCTTAAACCGCCAACATATCTTGAGTGATCATAATACATCTTGTCTTCTAATTTATTACCTGTTAATAATACTTTATCAGCATTAACGATAACAACATAATCTCCGCAGTCAATGTGAGGCGTGTATGTTACTTTATGTTTACCTCTTAAAAGGACTGCTGCTTTACTAGCTACTCTACCAAGAGGCATATCTTTTGCATCAATAACATACCAATCTCTAGTAACTGTTTCTTTACTTTGCATAAATGTGCTTTTCATTTTATTCTCCTTCATATATTTTAATATTAGTTTTTCCCTATTTAAATGGTCCCAATATCTAAATAGTAAAAACCCATGTACCGACTATGATTTTACTATTATTTTATGTTTTTGTCAACAATTTAGGCTATTTTTCTTAAATTTTTTCTATATATTTATTATAGAAAGTACTGTTATATTTAATATAATTATTTTTAGCTAATACTCTTACAATAAAACACATTGGAATATTATATTCTTTGCTTATTTTAATACTCTCTTTTTCTATATTTTCGCTATTTATAATAATAGTTATATATTTTTGAGGTATCATTTCATTTATAGCAAAGTCATCAGCTTCTTTTTCTAATTTATCTTCACCATCTATTATATATTTACTTTTGGCCATACTATAATGTTTTTTTATATGACCAAGTTCATGATATAATGCAAAATAAAATGATGCTTTATCTTTATAAAGTTTAGTTAAATATATTGCAGGTTTATTTCTTTTTACTTTAGATGCTCCCCTTATTTTAGTTCCAGGCAGAGCTTCTTCTATTACAAGATATAATCCTTTGGAATTAAAATAATTTGTAATTTTTTCAGTATCTAATTTATTATTTCTTTCTCTTTTTAAATATTCTAAAACATCATCTAAATTAGACATCTTAAAATCTTCTGGGTTTTGATTTCTAGTTAAATTCTCACATCTACTTATCCAAAGTATTATTTTATTATCATCGGCATCTTTATTTTTTTTGAATAATGTATTGTTTATTTTATCTTCTAGTACTTCAAAATTTCTTACTCTAAAAAACTTTAGTAAATCAATTGCATTATTATAAACATTTTCTTTGTGTGATAGTGTTATCCATCCTTTTTTTACTAAATCGTTTAGATAGAAACTTTTTAAATATTTTTTGATATTTTCGGTGCTTTTAAACTTTTCATTTAAATATCTTGTCATTTTTTTATTATTTTCTAATTTTAATATATAGGAAACATCAAAGTCTGTTATTAAACCTATTGCTAAGACTAATTCATCACTTATATCAATATTTTTATTTATTATTTCACTTAAGTGTTTTGGAGTAATACCAAGACTATCAGCAAAATCTACTCCTGATATATTATAATACTCCATATATCTTTTTAAAAAGCTACCAATACCAGTTCCCATATTTATCCCTCCCCATAATGCTTATCATCTATTTTTTCAAGCACTATTTTATCTATTTCTAACAAATTATATGGATATGTACCAACTGGATGCATATATAATCTAATTTTTGAATTAACTTTAGCAGTATATATTTCTTTTAGATTCCCTTTTTTCTTTTCTATACCGTATAATTTTGAGACATTATTTAGAAGCAGTTCATTCATATTGTTAAAGAGAAGTATATATTCACATATTTCATTAATATTATTTATTTCTTTAATCATATGTTTTCTTTCTAATTTCTTTAAATCTCTTTTATATTGGCTGCTTTCTAATATAACCAAAAAATCAACTCCCATATGTATAATAACATATTGGGTTAATATAGTCAAGACTATTATCGTGTTTTTGACATTTATAAACAAATAAGTTGCGTATAATATAAAAAGGCCAAGATAAAATCTTAGTCAAATAATTTGTTGATATTATCTTTTAAATATTGTCTGGGTCTAAATAATATTTACATAATTTTCTACTACGAGCATTATCTATTTGAAATTCACCTTTGCAGAATCCACGATTATTACTGCGACAATCACTTTCACATTGCCATTGTTCAGCCAATGTATCTTTATCACTTGTTTGATAAGAAAAAGCAAGTATAATATCTAGTGCAGAATCAAATTCTTCTTTTGATACGGCACACATATCAAGATTACCACTTTTCTCACATCTTATATACTCTCTAACTACATAACAGGCTCTTTTTACACTTCCTTCAGCTAAATTACTTGTTATAGCATCAAATTCAAATCTATTCATATACAAAACCTCCTTGATAATATATATTATACTATATTTTAAAATTAAGTAAAAGAAAAAAATTAATTTTAAGCAAAAATCTATTTATCATATTCTTTTAGGAATTCAATAAATTCTTTAGCGACATTATCTGGTAATATTTCTTTTAAATCTTCTACTGTTGCACTTTTCATATTAGATATAGTTTTATATTTTTTAAGAAGCTTTTTCTTACGTACTTCTCCTATTCCATCGATATTATCTAAAATAGATGATAAAGCCCCTTTACTTCTTAGATTACGGTGATAACTTATGGTAAAGTTATGGACTTCATCTTGCATCTTTGTAAGTAGAAGAAATAAACTACTCTTTTTATCAATTGGTATTTCTTCTAGTGGTTCTAAACCTAATAGCATATTTGTACTATGTTTATCATCTTTTTTTAGTCCTGCGACAGGAATATTTAGTCCTAGAGATGATATTACTTCTCTTGCGACATTTATTTGCCCTACTCCACCATCGACGATGATGAGGTCTGGTCTTTCAAGATTATCTTTTAATACTCTAAAATACCTTCGATAGATTACTTCTTTCATGGTACCATAATCATCATTAACATCATTTGTTATCTTAAACTTACGATAATCATTTTTAGAGGGTCTACCTAAGACAAAGACTACCATACCTGATACATTAAAATTACCAAATAAATTGGAGTTATCAAATAATTCAATTCGATTAGCACTATCTAGATGTAATTTATCTTTTAATTCTTCTAGGGCATCATTTATTTTATCATCATCATTCTTAATATAAGTCATCTGCTCTTCAAAATAGATTCTAGCATTATCAAAAGCCAAATCTAATATTCTTTTTTTATCACCCTTTATTGGTGTAAAGAATTTATATTTAAATATTTCGGTAAAGGAATTGGTATCGATAATATCTGGTACTAATACTTCTTTAGGATTAGATACATTTTTACTATAGAAATTAGTTAAATAACTAGATAGTTCTTCCTCGGGAGTACTTATTATTGGAAAGATATTTCTTGTCCTATCAAGTAGTTTTCCTCCTCTTATAAATAATATTTGAATACTTATATAGTTATCTTTAGTATAATATCCTACGACATCAGTATTTACTGATTCATCTAAGTCTACTTTTTGTTTTTCCGTAGTAATATTTATATAATCTAATAAATCTTTATATTCTAAAGCTTTTTCATATTCCATATTTTCGGAATAGATATTCATTTTTTCTTTTAATCGATCCGTTAATACTTTAGTATTTCCATTTAAGAAAGATATTATTTCACTCTTCATATTATCTATTTCTTCTTTAGGAATATCTTTTTCACAGTAACCTAGACACTGTCCAATATGATAATATAAGCATACTTTTTTTTCATAAACATTACATTTTCTAAGGGGATATATTCTATTTAGAATTTCTACCACTTTTTTAGCAGCGGTTACATTAGGATATGGTCCAAATAAATTATTTTTTACTTTTCTTACATTTATCTTTCTTATGATTCTAAGTCTTGGTACTTTTTCATCAGTAAGTTCAATATAAGGATAGCTTTTATCATCACGATATAAAATATTATATTTAGGATTATATTTCTTTATTAAGTTTATTTCTAGTAATAGACTTTCCATCTCAGTATTAGTAACAATATACTCAAAATAAGCTATTTCTCTTACTAACATCATCGTTTTACCAGTATGCTCTCTTTGAAAGTAAGAACTTAGTCTATTTTTTAGATTCTTACTCTTTCCAACATAGATGACAATACCTTCTTTATTATGCATTAAATAACATCCTGGTAGATGTGGTACTAGTGATAATTCTTCTTTAAACATAAAAGTCCTCCTTATATAAGAAAAAACCCATAATGGGTTAATTTTTCTAATGGCGGAGTAGGAGAGATTTGAACTCTCGCAGCAGTTTCCCACTCTACACCCTTAGCAGGGGCGCCTCTTCAGCCTCTTGAGTACTACTCCACGTGCTACATATATAATAATATATTATTTTAATTCAAAAGTCAACTAATTTTAACCATTTTTGCATCATCTCTCTCTTTATATAATTCTAGCATTTCTAGTACTACTTTCTTTATTTCTGCATCATCTTTTGATGATTCTATTTCTTTATCATATTCATTTATTTTATTAATTATATCTTTATCAGAAAGCAAGTATTCCTTAATATTCAGTTCTTTATTATATATTTTTTCAATCTTTTTGATATTTTCTTTATTCTTAGTTATACCTATTACGGCATTATATTTACCATTGTCTTCATAATAGATATAGTTACTTAAGCTTGATGCTTTCATACTATTATAATCATCATATGATGAATCAATGAGCATATATATAATATTTGAAGACAAAGTGTCAGTGACTTTTTCCTCATAGATGCTAAATAGTAATCTACCACATACTGCCCCACATATTACTGATAAGAAAATAGGTATAAATATCTTCTTTAATCTCTCTTTCATATTATCACCAAGATAATTTTATACCCATTTAATTAAATTATTTGTCGAATTTACTCACAAGCTTTGCTATTATATACTATGATGTTTGCTTCAAAGTTTTTTTTAGAAAATTTATTATCCGCAGTTAATTTAAATAAAAGATATCCGCTCGTATCTGTACTTCCATTATTTACAAGTTTTATTTCATTTAAAATACTGTTCAACTTTTTTTCATAGTCGTTGTATTTAATTACATTATCATTTGTTATAAGGATATTAGATGTTTTTGTCGAGCAGAAAGTTATTTGACAAGAATTGTTATTACAGTTAACATTTTTAATTCCTTGCTCTTCTTTTATATTTTTTTCTAACTGTCCCTTAATGTTCTTTATTATTAAAGTCTTATCCGTAAGCAGTTCTGTATTAACATAAGCATCATCTGTAACATTAACTAGTTTAATTGTTATTTCCATTAAAAAGAAAGCAATTGTAACCGCTATAACAGAAGCAAGTATTACTTCAACCGTTAAATACCCTTTTCTATTCAGTTTCACTTGTGTCACCCACCTTTAAAGTATAATAATAAAGATCATCTTCATCTTCTTTCTGAATTTCAATAATTATTAAATATTCATAATCATCGAAGCTAATATTATTCTTTAAATAGTTAATATACTCTTTGAAATAATTCTTATCATTTTCAAAGGAAATATTTAATTGTTCTAAAGATACTATATCTGATTTAACATAGTAAGCTTCATTTATTCTATAACTATTATTTGAATAAAAATCAGTGTATTCTTTAATACGTTGATATGTATTATTGTCTAAAAGTCTTACATAATATTGTATTTCATTGTAATTAAATGATTCTTTTAATAATAATTTATTAATTTCCATAGCAGCATACATAGCATCAGTATCATAGTATCTGTTTCTTGTTTCATATGCCCTTGACATTCTACCTAGCGAAATATATAGAAATACTAATAATGTTGATATTACCGCGGCAACAATTACTACTTCTGCTAGCATAAACCCTTTTTTATTAATTTTCATTTTTATCACCTTTTTGTTGATATTTTACTAAATATATTATATAATAATTATAGAATAAAATCTAGTCTTTTTTTAAAGAATGGAAAGAGGGATATTATGCAAAATGTGAGTACTGCGCCTAATAATAATGTGCAGAGTGTTAAAGGCAATTTAAATAATATTAATAATCAGGTTAATAATCAAAGTAGTACTCAAATGAGTATGCAAAGAAAAATAAGCAATCAAAATAATAAACCTGTACAAAATAATATGCCTAGTCAGCCTAGTATGAATAGTAAAAATAATTTTAATAATGCTATTAACATTGGTCAAAATGGAAATATTGATTTTACGAAGATGCCCGTTGTTGATATAGTTAATTCTATTATTTTAACTGGAGTAAATGCTGGTGGTAGTGATATTCATATGGATCCTACTGATGAAGGTATAACTGTAAGAATAAGAATTGATGGTCTTCTTAGAGATTATTTTAAATTACCTAGAGATATTAAGCAGAATGTTACGACAAGAATTAAGATAATGGCTGGTATGAATATTACTGAGACAAGGCTTCCCCAAGATGGTGGTATTAAAGATAGAATAAATGGTAAAGATTTAGATCTTCGTGTTTCTTCTCTTCCTACTAAAAGAGGAGAAAAAATTGTTATAAGAATTATGGATTATTCCATGAGTTTAAAGGGTATTGAATATTTATATTTTAGTGAGACTAATTACAATAAAGTATTAAAAATGCTTTCTACTCCTAATGGAATAATATTAGTTACTGGGGCTACTGGTACTGGTAAGTCTACTACCCTATACTCTTTCTTACAAAAACTTAATGTTGAAGGTAGCAACTTAATAACAGTAGAAGATCCTGTTGAAATGGATATTGAAGGTGTTAATCAGGTACAAGTTAATAGTGAAATAGGTCTCGATTTTGCTGCTGTTCTTCGTAGTATTTTAAGGCAAGACCCTAACGTTATTATGATTGGTGAGATAAGAGATTCAGAAACGGCACAAATTGCTGTTAGAGCTTCTATTACTGGTCATTTAGTTCTTTCAACAATACATACTAACAATTCACTTAATACTATTGAAAGACTACTTGATATGAACGTTGAAAGATATTTGCTTGCTTCTGCTTTAGAGGGAATTGTTTCACAGAAGCTTGCCAGAATGCTTTGTAATAAATGTAAAGTTAAAAGAGCAGTTACAGAAGCAGAGAGAAACTTATTTAAATCTGTTTTAGGTCAAGATATTAATGAGATATATGCCGCTAACCCTTCAGGATGTCCTCATTGTAGTCACGGATATAAAGGTAGAATTGCTGTCCAAGAAGTGCTTCTTATTAATCAAGATATAAGAGACGCAATAAGTGCAGGGATGAGAAAAGATGACTTGAGAAAGTTAGTATACAGCAAAGATGTTATAACTATGCTTCAAGATGGTTTATTTAAAGTAGTCGCAGGGTTTACTACAACAGATGAAATACTTAAACTAATTGAAGTAGACGATGCTGATTTTGGAGTAAAATAGAAAAAGATATCTAGTTTAAATATAACTGATATCTTTTTTATTTATATTTACTTTCTTCGTTTATTCATCAAAAAAAACAAAACAGTTAAAATAATAATGCTTAATATTAAAATAGTATACATTATTCTAATTGTTACATTATTGTCAAAAAATATTATTTTACAATCAAGTCCTTTTTTTATTTCATTAATTATATTTATCGGGATATTTAGTCTATTCATTTCTCTAAAAGGGCCATTTAAAGAATGATTCCTAAATAGAGATGTTGCGTAAGTACTTGGAAGAAATGATAATATTTTTTGAAGAGTTTGATTAAATGACGAAATAGGCATATATGCCCCGCATATAAAGCCATATCCTGCACTCACCATTGTTCCAACGGCAGTTATTTGTCCTTGACTCGATAAATTATAATTAACCACTGATGATAATGCTGTTCCAAAAAGAGATAAAATCAAAATATCAAATAAGATAAGTATTACATCATTTATATTCATATACCATCCCTGAAAATAAATATATACAAAGCATATTATTGCTACTATAACATTTACTAATATTGTGGAAATAAAGGTAGAAGCGAAATAACTTAATCCAATGGCAAATTTACTTGTTGGGGTTACATTAATGTCTTTGATTGAATTATTTACCTTATCCTGGACCATAAGTAAATTTGAAGTAAAAGCTACTGTAATACAACTTACTGAAAGTAATGATGATACTAATTGTCCACCTACTAGGGAATTTATTAATTTATCTGATATTTTAAATCCTTCAGGTATAATTGATATAAAATTATCTCTATATATTCCTGCAAGAAATGTTGCATATAAAACTAATAAAATGATTGGAGTTATTAAAGAAGTAAAAAACATTCCTTTATCTGAAAAGTATACTTTAACATTTCTTTTGGTAAGATTAATAAGCTCTCTCACTACTCCACCTCCAAATCGTATCCAGTAGCATTAAGAAATACATCATCCATTTTCCCTTTAACAATCTCATAATCTTTAAACAAATTCCTGTTTTTTATGATTAATTCTGTTGCTTCTTCTAATGTTTTTATTTCAATTTTAAATCCATCTCTTATTCTTATATATGGTTTATTTAACTTTTTTATTTCATCTTCACTGATATTATAAATAAGTATCATATCATATGCATATTTATTTTTTAATTCAAGTGGAGTTCCCTCTGCTATAATACTTCCTTTATCTAAAATAACTATATAATCTGAATCTGCTGCTTCTTCCATATAATGAGTTGTTAAAAAAATTGTTAAATTTTGTTTCTTTCTCAACAAATTAAGAACTTTCCAAATTTTCTTTCTTGTTCCTGGATCAAGTCCTGTTGTTGGTTCGTCAAGAATTAAAATTTCAGGGTTATGAATTATTGCTCTAGCAATATCGGCTCTTCTTCTTTGACCACCAGATAACTCTCTAATAGGTTGTTTTTCTATTTCTTTTAAATCAAATAAACTTGATAATTCGTCATACCTTTTTATAAAATCTTTCCCTGTAATGTTATAAAGAGCAGCCTTTATTTTTAGATTATCATAAACAGTTAGTGATTTATCTAGTAAAGATTCTTGAAATACTACACCAATTTTTTTCTTAATATATTTGTCATCACAATCAACATCCTGATCACAGACTAAAACAGTTCCAGAGTCCTTTCTTAACTCTCCACATATAATATTAATTGTTGTACTTTTACCTGCACCATTGATTCCAAGAAAAGAAAAGAGTTCCCCTTTTTTTACTTTAAAACTTAAATTATTAACCGCTTTGATATTTCCATAACTTTTCGTTAAATTATCTATTTTTATAATACCTTCCATTATATTTCTCCAATCAATTTATTACTTTATCTTTATAGTTAGATACTGGTTTAAAGGTTAATCGATGATACTTAGTAATACCATACTTTTCTATTGCTTCAAGATGTTTTTTAGTGCCATATCCCTTATTATTTTTTAAATCATACATCGGATATTTTTTATCTAATTCATACATCATTTTATCCCTTGTTACTTTAGCTATTACAGAGGCCGCTGCAATAGATATTGATTTTGCGTCCCCTTTAATAATACTAGTCGTAGGTACATTAATATCTAGAGGCATGGCATCTATTAAAACATGTTCTAATTCTATATTGGTATTTTTTATAGCTTCTTTCATAGCTATTTTAGTTGCTTCATAGATGTTTACTTCATCAATTTTCTTTTCGTCAACTACTCCTATTCCTACCGCAATTGCTTTTTCTCGTATAATATCATAAAATAAATTCCTTTTCTTTTCGGATAATTTCTTAGAGTCAGTTAATCCTTCTAATACAAAGTCTTTTGGTAAGACCACGCATGCTGCGACAACACTTCCTATTAAAGGACCCCTTCCTACTTCATCTACTCCTCCAATTAGGTTTAATCCTTTAGCATATAATTCTTTTTCATATTTATATAAATCTTCCATTAGTTAAATTTACCTCTTATATTATTTAATTTAGTTTGATTATTAAAGCTATTCATGCCATTTATATTTTTCTGTAAATTACTTACTTGCTCGTTTGGACTTAATGGCCTTGGAGTATTTCTTTTTTCTGTTGGATGTTTTATATTAAATAATTTATCAATAAAATTTTTTTCTCTTTCTCTTGCCTTTTTTACATCGTCATTATGATTAGCTTTCCATGTTCTATCAAATACTTTAGTTAAATCTTCATTTCTATTATTAATTTGCATTATAGTCCCTCTTTCTATTTAATTGTATCACAATAATTTAAAAAAAACTATTAATTAATACATTCCTAGTATTTTTTTAATAGTTTCATTACTTAAACTAGCTAAATGCCAATTACCATTTGCATCTTTATTTACTTCAAAGTCAATAGTATATAACACTTTATCATTTACTTTTTCTAAAGAATCTAATTTGGCATTATTATATTCTTCGACTGTATAGTCATCTCTTTGTAAATAGGCAGAGGATACTTCATTAATACTCTTTTTGTAATCTAATACTTCTATTTCAACAGTAATAGTAGCGCTATCTCCATCATATCTTTCATCTTTTACTTCATATGACAAATTTTTATATTGTTTTTCAATTATTTTTCTAAATCTTTCTACTTGGGATGAAGTAAGTGTTTCTTCACTAACTGCATTATTTATACCTTCTATAATATCTTTATCTAATGTTTGATACTTTGTAAGAAGATCTTCTACTTTAGATGTTGGGCTATTTGATAGTGAGCATCCTACGAGTATTAGCAAAAATGTAAATACTAAAATAATTTTTTTCATTATATCACCATTTATATTTTTACTAATAAATATTAAAATATACTAAAAATCGTATGTATTTATAATATTTATTATTATACTCTGACTATATCCTTGTGATAATAAATGATTATATATTTTATTTTTTAAATTAACACCAGAGTATTTCTTATTAATTCTTATATCTTTATCAATTATTTTTCTTATTCTTTCTTCAAGCAAATTATTATCTATATTAGAAATATTCTCTTCAATAATAATATTATCTATACCAAGTCTTTCTAATTCTTTTCTTATTTTGTAATCTCCCATAGTAGTAAAACTTAGCTTATCCTTTATAAAAGCTTTAGTAAATATTTCATCATTTAAAAATTTATTTTTTATTAGTTTATCACATACTCTATTTACTATATCTATATCTTTTTCTTTTTTTTGTAAGTAAGCTTTTATTTCTTTTATACTTCTTAATCTTACATTTATATATTTAATAGATATTTCGTATAACTCATATATTTTATTGTCTATATTTAACTTATCATATAATTCTTTATCTATTTCTTTTTTTAATAATAGTTCATTTTCCGTAATAACATTTTCATTTAAAGTTATTATTTCACCATTATCTAAGTAAACATTATAATTATTTTTTTTATTTCTTTCATATTTAATTATTTTCATATGAACCTCCTAGTAGAAAGAAAGAGAAAGTCTATTCTGATTTTGTACTTTCTCTTACATATTTTTTCTTTTCTTCCATCATTACGTTGGATATATTTTGTTCTATTTCTGACAAGGCAGCTTTATCAATGTTGGACAGAATTACTATTTCTTTAACTGTATCTATAACTACTTTTCCCCATAGCAATCCACTTCTTAAAGTTATATCATTAAATAAATCTGGAGTAATAGCCTTATAGAAGTAACCAAATAATAGCCTTTTTGTAGCTACAAGTAATCTTTTATTTGTTAACACGATTACATTGGTATTTATAAATTCATAGCTTTTAAAGTTTTTTTGAGCTACGAAAACATACTTTATTTCTTCATCATTTCCAACAAATTTTTGAGCTAGTTTTGAATGTGCCTTTATTCTAAATGCTACTGTTGCAGGATATTTTCTTTTGAATTCCTTCGCTTTTTCATAAACAGTAACCATATTCTTTATTCTCCCACCTTAAAATTCTCTTTAACAAAACTTACAAATTCATCTTTTTCAACATAACCACTTATTGAATCAACGATGTTTTCACCATACATAAATAATGTCGTAGGTGTTCCCCATTTATTTCTCTTTAAATACTTATTAGTAGATGATAATTCTTCACTATCTTCTTCAGTTAAATTAGTAAGATTGATATAGTAGAATGGTAATTTATATTCACCTGCTACTTCTTCAACTATTGGTTCATACATTTCACAATATCCACATCCATCTCTTACGATTACTACTAAGAAAAGTTCATTATTAGCTACTTTTTCTTTATACTGATCATAAGTAATTTCAGTAAATCCTGCTTCACCAGTTAAAGCCACTGGTAACTCTATATCTAATTTTTCTTTCTTAGATGATGTTAGAACAAGCCCTACCACTAAAAGAACTACTACTAAAAGAATTAAAATGATATCTTTTTGTTTAGAAGTTAAACTAAAAGATTTCTTTTCTTTCTTAACTTTTTCTTCTACCTTTTTAGTTTCCTTTATTTCAGTAACTTTAATTTCTTCCTTCTTAATATTATTCTTTTTTACTTCTTTATTATTATTTCCCTTTCCATTTTTTTTATTATTTGTTTTGTTTTTTGAATTATTTGCCATAATTAATATACCTCCTAGAAATAAGTTTACACTTAAATATCCAAAAAAGCAAGTATTTATCTTGCATTTTGTTTATTTTTACTTATTAAATCTAAATATTGTACTTATTCAGCTAGAAAATTTTTTGTCTCATTGTTGTCTATAATGCGATTTAAACAAACCGCATCCTAACAAAATTTTAAAAGAAATTACAGTTTATTTTTTAATTATTAGCACCCATATTTGTGTATATTTTCTGTCATGTCAACTAAGGCAGCATTTTAATTAGTTATTAGAAATAATGTACTATGATTATTATATTAATATATCTCAATATTAATTAATGTCTCAACTTCAATATATAATTAATCTAATGCTGATTAATTCACATTTTTTTATTTTTTTTTATTTTTTTTTATTTTTTTTGAAAAAGTGGTTGACAAATATGTTAAGTTAGATTATTATATTAATCACCAGTTCGATATTTAGGCGAATTGGTGCTAGTATCACACTAGCCAACCCCTTTTTATTCTTTTTGAGAGACTGTTCCTTAGGGGGTCAGTCTCTAATTTTTTTTATGATAATAAAAGTTCCATATTAATCATGGAACTTTTTATATTAACAACTTATTTAGTTTGATAGTTTGAACCGCTAAGTTGGTTTTCTCCTAATTTAACTAATCTCTTAGTAATTTCTCCACCAACTGAACCATTAGCTCTAGAAGTTGCATCTGGTCCTAAATTTACACCAAATTCATTAGCTATTTCATATTTCATTCTTTCGATAGCTTGTTTAGCTCCTGGAACTACCATTTTGTTATTTGAACTATTATTACTCATTTCGTTTCACCTCCTACACTAATAGGTTGTGAAATTAATAAATTTTAATACTCTTTATTGAATGGTAATTTTTTCTAGATATCAAACTTTTTTTCTTCTTTTTTTATTTTAATTATTTCTCTAGTATTTACAGCTTCTTCGATTAACTTAACATAATCAAAACTTTGTTCATACTCTAATGCCTTATTTAAATCTGGGTTAATGACTGGATGTTTAGGCAAAAATATTGTACAACAATCTTCGTATGGAAGAATAGATGTTTCATATGTATCTATTTTTCTAGCTATATCTATAATTTCTAATTTATCTAAACATGCCACTGGTCTAATAACTGGAACACTCGTAACACTATTTATTACTCTCATACTAGTAAGAGTTTGACTAGCTACTTGTCCTACTGATTCTCCATTTATAAGACATAGTAGGTTATTTTTTTCCATTATTTTATTTGCTATTCGATACATCATTCTTCGCATTATGGTTATCATATATGTAGGGTCGATATTTTTATAGATCGCCTCTTGAATATCTGTAAATCTTACAATATTAAGTGTAATATTTGCATCATATTTCGTAAGTTTCTCTACTAATGTTTTTACTTTGTTTTTTGCCATCTCACTAGTATGTGGTGGCGACTCAAAATAAACACATTCCAGTCTGATTCCCCTTTTCATAGCGAGATAACCCGCTACTGGGGAATCAATTCCTCCTGATAACATAAGAAGGCCTTTGCCTGCTACTCCAACAGGATAGCCACCAGAGGCTTTTATTTCTTTTTCATATATATAAGAATAATCTTCTCTTATTTCTATTTTTAATAAATATTCCGGATTATGAACATCTACTTTAATATTATTGATATTTTTTAAAAGTAATGCTCCTATTCTTCTACTAAAATCCATACTAGGAATAGTAAATGTTTTATCTGCTCGATCTGTTTCAACTTTAAAAGTATTAAACTCAATGTTTTTAGCTATTTCTAATACTTTTTCTTCTATATCTTTAATATTAGTATTTACTCTATGAGCTATAACTATACTATGGATACCAAAAATATTTTTTAAGATATTAGATATTTCTTCGATATTATCTTCTGTCTCAATAAACATTCTAACTCTATTTTTTATTATTCTAACATTATATCCGTCTAATGCTTTTTTAATATTATTGTATAAAATATTTATAAATAAATTTCTGTTTCCACTCTTAGTAGTTAGTTCTCCATATTTTATTAGTATTATTTTCATTTGAATCAGTCCTTTACTATGATGCGTTAGTGCATGATGAACTATTGTCAATCAGCTTATAACTATTGTCAGTGTACTTTACACAACATGATGTATTATCACATATATCTTCTATTTTTACTCCTGGTATTTCTTGTTCAGATATTAATGTTGATGCTTTCACTCCATTTGTTTTATTCTCTGATGAATGTCTATCAAAATATAATTCCGCTGCCGAAGTAATAAGCTCTATTTTTGCATCTTTTTGTTTTTGTTTACTTCTTTCTATTGAAGAAGTAATATTAGGTAGTGCTATTCCCATTATAATTACAAGTATAGCTATTACTGCCATTAATTCTATTAATGTAAATCCTTTTCTATTTAATCTTTTCATTCTTCTCACCTACTTTAAGTATAAAGTATTTTTTTTATTTATACAATACTATTTAATTCTTTCTTTTAATTTATTTAATATATTTATAGCATCTAATGGTGTAATACTTAATATATCTATTTTCTTTAATTCCTCTTCTACAACACTACTATGTTCTTCGAAGTTAAGAGGAAGTGTTGTTTGAATATAGACATCTTTTTTCTTTTCTTTAGATTCATATGTTTTTAATATAGAATCTGCTCTATCTATTACAGAATTTGGAAGGCCCGCTAATTTAGCAACATTTATTCCATAACTTTTATCGACACATCCATCTTTAACTTTGTGAAGAAAAGTAATACTACCTTCTTCTTCAACTGCAGAGACATGTTTATTTTTTAAATTTTTTAATGTTTTTTCCATATCAGTTAGTTCATGATAATGTGTTGAAAATAATGTCTTACATTTAATATTATTTGCTATGTATTCTAAGATAGCTTCTGCCAAGCTCATACCATCAAAGGTAGCAGTACCGCGCCCTAATTCATCAAATAGTATTAAGCTATTTTTTGTTGCAAACTTAATAGCCCGAGATGCTTCTTTCATTTCCACCATAAATGTCGATTCTCCACTTACTAAGTCATCAGAGGCGCCAATTCTTGTAAATATTTTATCAAAGATAGGTAGTGTTGCCTCTTTTGCTGGTACAAAGCAGCCTATTTGGGCCATAATAGATATGATACCTAGTTGTCTCATATAAGTTGATTTACCTGCCATATTGGGTCCAGTAATAAGTAAAATATCTGTATCTTTATCCATTACTATATCATTAGGTACATATTCTTCTCCCTTAAGTACTTTTTCTACTACAGGATGTCTTGATTCAATAATATTTATTTCATTAGTACTTGTTATTGTTGGTCTTACATAGTTATATTTTTCACTTACTAGTGCAAATGACTCAAGTACATCTACTTCACTTATTACTTTAGCTATTTTTTGTAAAACAGATATATATTCTTTACACTTATCTCTAATACTACAAAATAAATCATATTCTAAATTAATAATTTTATCTTCTGCAGAAAGAATTAAATCTTCTTTTTCTTTTAAAAGAGGTGTAATAAATCTTTCACAATTAGCAAGTGTTTGTTTTCTAATATAACCCATATCATCTGTTATTAAAGAAAGATTTCCTTTAGATACTTCAATAAAATAACCAAATACTTTATTAAATCCGACTTTAAGATTTTTAATACCCGTTCTTTCTCTTTCTTCTATTTCAAATTTACTAATAAAGTCTTTACCACCTTTACTCAAACTCTTTAATTCATCTAATTCGGAAGAATATCCTTCTTTAATTAAGTATCCCTCTTTTAAACTATTAGGAGGTTCTTCATATATTGATTTTTCTAATAGATTATATAAATCATCTAAGGTATCAATAGTATCATAGTAATTAATTTTTGATAGTTTTTCTTTAATACTAGGAAGTACTTTTAAAGAACTTTTTAGTTGTAATAAATCTTTAGCAGAAGCACTACCAAAACTAATTCTTCCACATAATCTTTCTAAGTCATATACTTCATATAAGTCATTACGAAGTTCTTCCGCGGTTATAAAGTCTTCAAGTAAATTAGTAACAATATTATATCTTTTATTTATTTCAGTTATATCTAAAAGGGGATTTTCTATAAAAGATTTTAACTTTCTACTACCCATCGCAGTTTTAGTATTATCTAAAAGCCAAAGTAGTGAGTATGTTCTTTCTTTTGTTCTTAAGTTTTCAGTTAATTCTAAGTTTCTTTTGGTATGAATATCCATTTCCATAAAGTCATTCTTTTTTATTATTTTTACTTTTTGGAAATGCGATAGCTCTCTTTTTTGATTGATATTTAAGTAATACAATAAATATTTAATAGATTTAATTACTCTATCATCAGTAATATCTTCATAGATATTAGTATACTCACCTTCTAATAAATTATCATTATATGATATGGGAACTTTATTATCTTTTAGACTTCCTATTAATACTTTATCAGTAGTAGTATTAGTAACTAATTCTTTTATTTCTAAAGATAATACTTTATATATAATATCAGTATTATTTTTTTCTAGTACTTCAGAATATATTTCACCAGTAGTAATATCTGAGTATGTAAGCACTACTCCATATTCAAAGTCATATAAAAAGCCTATATAATTATTTTCTTTTTCATTTAATGAATTAGCATTAATTATCGTACCAGAAGATATTATTTCCGTAATATCTCTTTTTACTATTCCTTTAGCAAATTTAGGATCTTCCATCTGCTCACAAATGGCGACTTTAAAGCCTTTTTTAATTAATTTATCAATATATACTTCCGCAGCATGATGTGGTATTCCGCACATTGGTACTCTCTCTTCTAGTCCAGCGCTCTTTCCCGTTAGAGTAAGTTCTAAAGCATGAGATACAACTTCAGCATCTTCAAAAAACATTTCATAGAAGTCTCCTAGTCTATATAGTATTATTGTATCTTCATACTTATCTTTAAGCTCAACATAATGCCTCATCATTGGTGATAATTTATCTCTATTTACATCATTTCTTTTCATACTACTAACCTTCTTTTTTCTTTTATATTATAACATTTTAGGTAAATATTGTAAATTATTATTTTTGTAAAATTATCCATTAAAAAAGTTTGAAAATTTGATATGAACTATTCAAGTTTTATTTCAACAATATTACACATTGATATGCAGATTCAAATCCTCTTCTGTTGGCAATTTTTGTAATATATCTTTAGGAATATATTTATTAAGCTCATATGAAGATATTCCAATAGGTACGTTTGCGCTTTTTAATGACCATTTTGCAGTTAATCTATCTTTACTTTTACATAGCAAAAGTCCTATTGTTTGATTATCGGTTTCTTTTTTTAAAGTTTCATTTACCGCGGTTACATAGAATCCTAGTTGGCCAATGTATTCTGGTTTAAATTCAGTTGTTTTGAGTTCTATAACAATATAACATCTTAAATCTAAATGATAAAATAATAAATCTATATAATAATCATTATTTTCAGTACTAATTTTATACTGATTACCTACAAATGAGAATCCTTTTCCTAATTCAATTAATACATCTTTAATTTTATTTATCATAGCTGTTTCTAATTCTTTTTCTTTGTAATTTTCTTTTAATGTTAAAAAATCAAATATGTATGGATCTTTTATAGTATTATTTGCTAAATCACTATTAATATCTGGTAAAGACAGTTTAAAATTGTTTGAACTATTTCCTATTCTCAAATGAAAATTAGATTCTATTTGCATAACTAACATATCCCTACTCCAGCCATTCTTAATAGTAGCTTCTGCGTATATTTTTCTTATTTTATTATCTTTTATTTTACTCATTAGTACAATATTATGTCTCCAGGGAAGTTGTGCAACGATGCGTTGCACAACTTCATCATCTTTATATTCAAGATAAAACTTCTTCATATATTTTAGATTTCTAACAGAAAATCCTTCAGTATTTGGAAATTCAAGTCTTAATTCGCGAGATATATCATCAATAAATTTATTACCATATTTATAGTTATCATTTAATATTTTACCCAACATAAAATAAAGATTAATTAAACTTTTATTTGTTTCTATTGCAACTTTAATTTGAGTAGTTCTAATTTCATTTTTAATACTATTAATTATACTTCTAAAATCTTCTTTTGCTTTTTCTTCTAACATATTATTTTTCCTCCTTCTATAATCTAAAAGAGACACTTATCTTAAATAAGCATCTCCGCATCATGCATATTTCTATTTTGCCTCTAGAAATATACCTTATCGATCTAATTGTCATATAAATATCAGGCAAACTTTTTTATACAATTTAATTATACTAAAAAAGTATTTTAATCTCAATACAAATATAGAAAAAATTGAGATTATCTTGATAGTTTTTATTTTAATATTTCTTTAATTATAGTTCTTACTTCATATATTCTTTTATTAAAAAAGCAATTCTGTTAGTAATATATAATAATCAATAACTTTTTTTCTTCTTAATTAAAAGTATTTTGTCATCTTTTAAGATTAGAGCATATGCTTCCAATTGTTTGTATTCTTTCATATATTTCTCCCTTTATCCAGAATAAACTCTATATACTGGATTATTCTACTAGAAGTCTTCTGCAAATTAACGCTAGTTAAGACGCAAGCGAAGCGATTAATTACAATAAATATTATTATAATTATCTCCTTTGTCCTTTACTTTTTCCTTCAACATAAGATTCAGTAAAGTAATTATTTAAAAAGAAAGAATTATATTCTCCACCAAATATAGCCATAAAATCTTTAAAAGTAAAAGAATATAGTCCATCCTCTCTTTTTCTACTAGCTAATTCTTCATTAAAATCACAACGTGCAAAACGATTAGATTTAGAACAATATTCTCTCATTACTTCCATTCCTTTTTCTGTTAATCCAGCAACGATAATACTATTATTAAAATCAATATTCATTTTATCAATCCTCCTATTTCTTTGAATATAAATTTTTTATATTAATTTTACAATTATAAATATTATAAAAATTAATACTAGTTACAAACTAATTATAGCAATATTTTTTATAAAAGACAATTGTTATTTTAATTAAAATAATATATAATTAATTTAAAATAAGAATTATTTTCGAATAAATAATTTAAAATAAATTATTAAGAAAACAGATAATGTTTTATATCATGAACCTTGATCGAAGAATCTTCTGAACCTGAGGCTAAAATATTCCCATGCACAGCCAATGTATTAACAGGGCCAAAATGATCCAAAAATTCAGCCAATTTTTCCCCAGAAAATACATTATAAATAATAATCTCAAATCCCCCTTCTTTTTGTTCTGTAGTAGTCACAAATTTAGGATCTTGTCCTCCACCAACAATAGCCAACACAATTTGTTTTTTATTTCTATATTTTTTAGCCTTTTCCATTTCGGATTCATTTTCAAAAAAGACTAATTTACTTAAATCCATGGTATTTAAATCAAATAATGTATCTATGGAAATACCTCGTTTCATTCCTGGAATGATGTAATAGGGATTGTCTATAACTGCAATTTGACAAGAATTTAAAAGACGGACAGGATTAGTAGGTTTAAATTTATTCATTAATTGAAATGAATTCAAATTAATTACGGACATTTCACCATCTTTGGAACTGGTTATAATTATCCCGTTTTCGTAATTAACATCGAAGTCTAAAATTTCATCATTATGAAATTTTTCGGAGAATAATAATTTATCATTGAGAAAATCGTACATTTCTAGAAATCCATCTTCTCTACTGATTAATATGGATTTATTCATATTAGTAAAACAACTTTT